>JBGSBH010000237.1:0-3639 GCA_041730635.1 Cypionkella sp. | reverse complement strand
CCCGGCTCTCGCCGGGCGCCAGGCGCGCCTCGTGCCACGCGGCGAGCGCGGCGGGCGCGAGCGCCGCCAGCGCCGCCGGATCGGCGTAGCGCCAGTCTTCCTCGCGGGTCGAAGGCAGCACGGCGAACGTCATGTTCCCGTGCCCCGCTTGAGCGCGAGTTCGGCGATGCCCTGCCCGCGGTATTGCTTCAGGCAGGTCGCCTGCCCGCTCAGCCTGGCGCGGATCTGGGCTTTCTTGTCCGCCTCGGTGGCCTTGCCGTCGGCGATCGCCTTGAGCTCGGGGTAGATCGGCTTCACGCAGGTGAGCGTGGCGAAGCAGCCGATCTTGTCGATCTCCTCGTCGCCGGTCGAGCGGACCGTGCGGCAGGCGAGCTTGCCGTCGACCGCCGCCCACGTGCCGCGCCAGTCGGCGAGCTTGCCGGCGATCAGCGGCACTTGCGCGGCGACCCTGGGATCGATCGGCCCGGCCGCGGGCGACGCCGCGCCCTGCGCCAGCACCAGTACGAGCGCCGCGAGCCAGGTCATCCGCCCGCCCTCCGCGCCGCCAGCGCGGCGATGGCATCGCCGCGCCGTTCGGCCAGGCACGGCCCGATATCCTGCGCGGCGGCATCCATCCGCCGGTTGCGCTCGGGTTTGGACAGCTTGAGCTCGGCGATCGCCTGCATCCGCGGAATCAGCGGGGTGACGCAGGCGACCAGCGCCGCGCAGCCGAGCGCGTCGATCTCGCGATCCCCGGTCGAGCGGGTGGTGGCGCAAGTGGCGGCGCCGCTGCGGGTCCGCCATTTCCCCCGCCATTCCTTCAGCCGCTCGCCGATGACCACGATCTCCTCGGCCACCGCGGGGGCGGGCCCAGCGGCGGGCGCCGCCGCCAGCGCAAGCGCGAGCCACCCGCTCATGCCGGCACCGCCCCGGCCACGCCCTCGTAGCCTTCGGTCTCGAGCTGGCGGGCGAGCTCGGGCCCGCCGCTCTTTACAATCCGCCCTTTGCTGAGGATGTGCACCCGGTCGGGCCGCACGTAGTCGAGCAGTCGCTGGTAGTGGGTGATCAGCAGCACGCCCTTGTCGGGCCGCCGCATGATCGCGTTGATGCCCTCGCCGACCACGCGCAGCGCGTCGATGTCGAGCCCGCTGTCGGTCTCGTCGAGCACTGCGAAGGCCGGATCGAGGATGCCCATCTGGACCATCTCGGCGCGCTTCTTCTCGCCGCCGGAGAAGCCGACGTTCACCGGCCGCTTGAGCATTTCCATGTCCATCCTGAGCAGCGCCGCCTTCTCGCGCGCGAGCTTCAAGAACTCGCCGCCGCTGAGAGGCTCCTGCCCGCGCGCCCGGCGCTGGGCGTTCAAGGCCTCGCGCAGGAACTGGACATTCGACACGCCGGGAATCTCGACCGGGTACTGGAAGCCGAGGAACAGCCCCGCCGCCGCGCGCTCGTGCGGTTCGAGGGCGAGGAGGTTCACTCCACCCTCACCATCTATTCCATCGTTGCCCCGGGCTTGACCCGGGGTGGTGCTGCCTTCCTGCGCCGCGCTCGAAGAAGAAAAGCCCTGGCCCGGAACAAGTCCGGGCTGATGAGGGGGGGTGAAGGTAACCGAACCGCCGGTCACCTCGTACCCCGGCCGCCCGCCGAGCACGTAGGCGAGCGTCGACTTGCCCGCGCCGTTGGGCCCCATGATCGCGTGCACCTCGCCCGCGCCCACCTCAAGGCTGAGGCCGCGGAGGATCTCCGCGTCGCCGACGGTGGCGTGGAGGTTGTCGATCTTCAGCATTCCGCAAGCCCAAACATTGCTTCGTCATTGCGAGCGCAGCGAAGCAATCCATCTCCGGAGCTGGATTGCCGCGTCGCCTTCGGCTCCTCGCAATGGCGACTTAGGTGGATACAGTTCATCACCGCCGCCCCCGCGAATAGTGCTGGTTCGGATTGGCCGCGGCATGCTCGCGCGCCTTGGTCTTCTTGTCGGCGATGCGCGCGCGCATCTCGGCGGTGATCCGCGCGAGCACGCCCTCCATGTCGCCGAGTACGTCGGCCGCGGCGATCCGCATCACCCGAATGCCGACCGCCTCGAGGCTCTTGTCGCGGCGGGTGGCGAGCGTGGGGTCGGCGCCCTCCTCATCCAGCATGATCGCGAGGCCCAGGTGCGGGCAGCCGAAATCGACGATCGCGCTGCCGATCACCGCGTGGCGGGTGAACTTCCACCGCCCGAGGTCGGCTGCCGCGAACTTCTCCGCCAGCGCCTTGTGCGCGACGCTCGAATGCCGCCGCAGCTCGCGCGCTTGCTCGTGCAGCACGTCGAGCCGCTTCTCCGAGATTTCCCAGCCCCGCCCCTTCTTCCTGATCGCGGGCGCGGCGTCGGCGGTCTCGTCGGGCGAGCGGAGTTGGAGGGTCTTCCGGTCGGTCATTGCCAGTTGTCCGGGTCACCCTCGGGAGACACGCTCCACACGAACGCGTCGTCAAGGAACGCAAAACGCTCTTGGACAAAGCTCGCACGCATGTCGGCATCAGCGAATTTGGGATTGTTTGCCAAAGCTGCCTCGGCAGCGTCGACAGCAGATAGACGCTGTGTTGAACAATCCTTGATCGCCTGCGCCATCAACTTCGGGCCTGAGGATTGCTCAAGCTTGTTTGAAACCTCGGCAGCGACGATTCGCTGGCGGAACGCAGCCGAAACGCATTCACTGTATGGCTCAATCGTCGATTCCATCTCAGCAGGAAGCGGGGTGGGCATCGCACTTTGCATCGCGAGAAAAAGAAGTAGCTTCGTCATCCCACACTCCCCTCTAAACTAATCGCCAGCAGCTTCTGCGCCTCGACGGCGAATTCCATCGGCAGCTGCTTCATCACCTCGCGGGCGAAACCGTTGACGATCAGCGCGACCGCTTCCTCCTGGCCCAGCCCGCGCTGCATGGCGTAGAAGAGCTGGTCGTCGCTGATCCGCGAAGTGGTCGCCTCGTGCTCGATCTGGGCGGTGGGGTTCTTGACCTCGATATAGGGCACTGTGTGTGCGCCGCAGGTGCTGCCCAGCAGCAGCGAATCGCACTGGGTGAAGTTGCGCGCGTTCTCGGCATTCGGGCCAACGCGGACGAGGCCGCGGTAGGTGTTGTTCGACTTGCCCGCGCTGATGCCCTTGGAGATGATCGTCGAGCGGGTGTTCGCCGCGTTGTGGATCATCTTGGTCCCGGTGTCGGCCTGCTGGAAGTTGTTGGTCACCGCCACCGAGTAGAACTCGCCGACGCTGCCCTCGCCGTTCAAGACGCAGCTCGGGTACTTCCAGGTCACCGCGCTGCCGGTCTCGACCTGGGTCCAGCTCACCTTGCTCCGCGCGCCCTGGCACAGCGCGCGCTTGGGGACGAAGTTGTAGATTCCGCCGACGCCCTCGGCGTTGCCGGGGTACCAGTTTTGCACGGTCGAATACTTGATCTCGGCATCATCGAGCGCGACCAGCTCGACCACCGCGGCGTGGAGCTGGTGGCGCTGGACGACGCCGAGATCAAGTACTCGACCGTGCAGAACTGGTACGCGGGCGACGAGAACGGCGTGGGCGGCATCTACAACTTCGTCACCAAGCGCGGGCTGTGCGCGGGGAAGCGGTCGAAGATTTCCTGGACCCAGGTCGAGACCGGCAGCGCGGTGACCTGGAAGTAC
>JBGSBH010000236.1:0-3646 GCA_041730635.1 Cypionkella sp. | reverse complement strand
AACGGCGAGAACCTCGGGGTGATGTACACCCGCGAGGCGATCGAGCAGGCCAACGAGATCGGCCTCAACCTCGTCGAGATCTCGCCCAACGCCGATCCGCCGGTGGCCAAGTTCCTCGACGTCGGCAAGCACCGCTACGAGGCGCAGAAGAAGGCCAACCAGGCGCGCAAGACGCAGAAGACGCAGGACATCAAAGAGATCAAGATGCGCCCGAACATCGACGATCACGACTACGACGTGAAGATGCGCAGCGTGGCGAAGTTCATCGGCGAAGGCGACAAGGTCAAGATGACGCTGCGCTTCCGGGGCCGCGAGATGGCGCACCAGGAACTGGGGATCGAGCTGCTCCGCCGGGTGCAGGACGATGTCACCGAGATCGCCAAGGTCGAGGCTTTCCCGCGCCTCGAAGGGCGCCAGATGGTGATGGTGCTGGCGCCGAAGTAGCCGGCGCCGCCACACCGCGCGAGGGGGCGGGGATGACGGCACGACGGATCGGGCTGGTCGCGGGCCCCGCGGCGTTCGCGCTCGCGCTGCTGCTGCCGCCGCCGGGCGACATGCCCGCCGCCGCCTGGCTCGCCGCCGGCCTCGTCCTGTGGATGGCGGCGTGGTGGATGACCGAGGCGATCCCGCTGTCGGCGACCGCGCTGCTGCCGTTCATCGTCCTGCCGCTCGCCGGGGTGGCGACCGCGGCGGAGACCGCGTCGGCCTATTACTCGCCGATCATCTTCGTGTTCATCGGCGGCGCGTTCCTCGCCCTCGCCATCGAGCGCACCGGGCTCCACCGCCGGCTGGCGCTGTGGATCATGGGGCTTGCCGGGGCGACCCAGTGGCAGCTCCTGCTCGCGGTGATGGCGGCGACCGCGATCCTCTCGATGGTGATCTCCAACACCTCGACCGCGCTGATCATGATGCCGATGGCGCTCGCCATGCTGGCGGCGGGCGGCGTGGCCGAGGGCGAGACCGGCGGTTTCGCCGGCGCGCTGCCGATGGGGATCGCCTTTGCCGCCACCATCGGCGGGTTCGGCACGATCATCGGCACGCCGACCAACGTGCTCGCGGTGGGGCTGCTCGACAAGCAGCTCGGGATCGAGATCGGCTTCCTCACCTGGAGCCTCTACGCGCTGCCGCTGGTGATCCTGGCGATCCCGCTCGCCGCGTTCCTCGTCGCCCGGGTCCAGCGGATCGGCGCGAGCGCGTTCGATCCGGTGGCGGCGAAGGCGGCGATCCACCAGGGCGGCGCCTGGTCGGTGCCCGAGAAGCGGCTGATGGCGGTGGTCGCGCTGGCGCTCGCCGCGTGGATCAGCCAGCCGTGGACGCAGAGCCTGTTTCCCGACGGCGCGCTGACCGACGGGACGATCGCCGCGATCGCCGGCCTCGCGATGTTCCTGCTGCCCGACGGGACGGGGCGGCCGATGCTCCGCTGGCCCGAGGCGAACCGCGCCCCGTGGGACGTGGTGTTCATGTTCGGCGGCGGGCTGGCGATGGCGATGGGGATGACGGAAAGCGGCCTCGCCGCCTGGCTCGGCGAGGCGCTGCTGCCGCTGGCGCAAGTGCCCCCGTTCGCGATGGTGCTGCTGGTCGTGGCGTTCGTGATCGTGGTCACCGAGTTCGCCAGCAACATCGCCACCGCCAGCGGGATCATGCCGATTGTCGCCGCGCTCGCCCCCTCGCTCAGCGCCGATCCGCTGCTGATCGCGCTGCCCGCGGCGATCGCGGCGAGCTGGGGCTTCATGCTCCCCGCCGGCACCGGCCCCAACGCGCTCGCCTGGGCGACCGGGCACCTGACCTTGCGGCGGATGATCGCCGCCGGGTTCTGGCTCGACGTGCTCGGCGCGCTGCTGATCGTCGCGGTGATCTGGAGCGTGCACGCCGCGCTCGGCGGTTGAAATCGCCCGCCCGCGCGGCTAGTCGCGCCGCTGTCCGGCGAGCCGGCGGAGATGCGCCCTGCGGAGGTTAGGGCGCCAGCGCCCCGGTTCCCTCGCCCTTCGGCCCCCGCCTCCCTGGGAGCCCTGGCCACGAGGATAGCCATGTCGAGCGACACCCCTTCCCGCAAGCCCAAGCCGACCCTCACCCGCATCGGCAACCGCGAGCTTTCCCCCGCCACGCTGATGATGGGCGCGGGCTACGACCCGGCGCTTTCCGAAGGCAGCCTCAAGCCGCCGATGTTCCTCACCAGCACCTTCGCGTTCGACAGCGCGGCGGCCGGCAAGCACCACTTCGAAGGGATCACCGGCAAGCGCCCGGGCGGCGCGGAGGGCCTCGTCTATTCGCGCTTCAACGGCCCCAACCAGCAGATCCTCGAGGAACGGCTGGCGATCTGGGACGGGGCGGAAGAGGCGCTGTGCTTCTCCAGCGGGATGACCGCGATCACCGTGCTGATGCTGGCGCTGTGCAATGCCGGCGACGTGATCGTCCACTCGGGCCCGCTCTATGCGGCGAGCGAGGGGTTCGTCGCCAGGCACATGAGCCGCTTCGGGGTGAGCTACCTCGATTTCCCGGCCGGCGCGACCCGGGCGGAACTCGACGCGGTGCTGGCCAAGGCCAAGGCGCGGGCCGCCGAGCAAGGCGGCAAGGTGGCGATGATCTACCTCGAGAGCCCGGCGAACCCGACCAACGCCTTGGTCGATGTCGAGGCGGTGCGCGACGCGCGAGACGCGGTCTTGGGTCAGGACACTCCCATTGCGATCGACAACACGTTTCTTG
The DNA here is from genome assembly GCA_041730635.1 of Cypionkella sp. Taxonomy (GTDB): domain Bacteria; phylum Pseudomonadota; class Alphaproteobacteria; order Sphingomonadales; family Sphingomonadaceae; genus Tsuneonella. The sequence continues at coordinate 943 of JBGSBH010000236.1, read as the reverse complement.
GACCCTTGTGGGCGCGCCCGATCGACCAGGGGGCGGACCTCGTCGTCTATTCGCTGACCAAGTACGTCGGCGGGCATTCGGACCTCGTCGCCGGCAGCGTCTCGGGCGCGACCCGCTGGCTGACGCCGGTGCGGATGCTGCGCAACACGATAGGCGGGATCGCCGATCCGAACACCGCGTGGATGCTGCTGCGCAGCCTCGAGACGGTCGAGCTGCGGATGAGCCGCGCGGGCGAGAACGCAGCCAAGGTCTGCGAGTGGCTCGCCCGCCATCCCAAGGTCGAGGGGCTCGGCTATCTCGGCATGATCGAGGACGCGCGCCAGCAGGACATCTACCGCCGCCACTGCCAGGGCGCGGGCAGCACCTTCTCGCTGTTCCTGAAGGGCGGCGAGGCGGAATGCTTCCGCTTCCTCGATGCGCTGACGATCGCCAAGCTCGCGGTCAGCCTCGGCGGCACCGAGACGCTCGCCAGCCACCCGGCCTCGATGACCCACCTCTCGGTTCCCGACGAACGCAAGACCGCGCTCGGCATCACCGACAACCTCGTGCGGATCAGCATCGGCATCGAGGACGCCGACGACCTCATCGCCGACTTCGCGCAGGCGCTGGACGCGGTGTAGGAAGCCCCCGCCCACCAAGGCTCGTCATTGCGAGCGCCAGAGGCGCGCGGCAATCCATCTCCCTCCGGTGCCTCGCACCCGGTCGTTTCAGCCCGGGCAACGGCCGAAGATGGATGGCCGCGTCGCTACGCTCCTCGCAATGACGAATTAGGGAAGAACACGGCGGCGGCATCGAGGATACGGACGACCTCGTCGCCCACTTCGCGCAGGCACTGGACGCGGTGTAGGAAGCCCCGCCCACCAGGGCTCGTCATTGCGAGCGCCAGAGGCGCGCGGCAATCCATCTCCCTCCGGTGCCTCGCACCCGGTCGTTTCAGCCCGGG
>JBGSBH010000235.1:0-3654 GCA_041730635.1 Cypionkella sp. | reverse complement strand
GATCTCAATAGATATGCTTGAAAAATGGCGATGGTACTTTGAGTATCTTTCGCCCTTCATGCCGACAGCGGCGTGATAGGTGGCGCGGAACTGCTTTTCGGTGACGTCGCCGTAATAGCCCTTGAGCTTCTGCTTGGCGCGGAGCTGCAGGCCGAAATCGCTTGTCTTGCCCTTGCGGCGCTGGCCGTGCTGGCCGGGGCCGTACGAGCGGCGGTTGACCGGGGACGACGGGCGGCCCCAGATGTTCTCGCCCATCCGGCGGTCGAGTTTGTGCTTGGCGCTCTTGCGCTTCGACATGATGTCGGTTCCTTCGATTTGCTGGATCGCCCCCCAATCCACCATGAACTGGGGGCGACCATTCAACCCGGCATCGCCCGGCTGGCCATCCTTGAAAAATCTCAGGAACCAGCCGCGATCGCCGCTTCACCGGGGTGCGGGATCAATCGGGTACCCGCGAAAGCATTACCGTCGCGGGAACCCAGCGAGGGCGCCCCTAGCAGGACGCGCGGCGAGGTCAACCCTAGTTGCCGCTGGGGCCCGGGCGGGGCGGCGGGGGCACGCCCTTCGTGAAGGGGATCCGGCCGAGCTCTTCCTGGCGCGCTTCGTAGTCCGCCCATTCGCTCGCCGTGCGGCACACCCGCGCGCTGCGCAGCCGGCTGCCGGTCATCGGACCCTGCTCCTTGCAGATCTTCTTTTCCTTGGCCGCCGGCGCCGGGGCGGCAGCGCCATCCGGCGCGGCTGCGGGGGCGCTGCCCGCCAGCAGGGCGAGCGCTGCGAACGCGATCATCATGCTCTGGTCTCCTCCGCCGGCTGCGCCCGGCATTTGGCCTGCAGCTCTAGCGCCGCCTGGGCGGTTTGGCCATGCACGAAATCGAGGCTGCCGCGCGCAGGCGCAGGAGCCGGCCTCTCGACAGCCGCCGCGGCACGGGGCAAGGGCGGCCGATGGACCCGCCCGCACCCGAGGATTGCGCGACGATGGCCGACGTGCGCGCCGGGGTCGATGCGACCGACCGCGCGCTGATGGCGCTGCTCGACCGCCGGTTCGGCTACATGCGCGCGGCGGCGCGGATCAAGCCGTCGCGCACCGCGCCGCGCTCGCCGATGCCGCGGGGCGCGGGCTGCCGGCGGCGGCGATCGGCGAGCTGTGGGAACGGCTGGTCGAGGCGTCGATAGCCTACGAGCTCGCCGAATGGGATGCGCGCGAAGCCGCGCGCTACGCGCGGTCGGGCTTGGCGAGGTAGCTCAGCACCCCGCGCAGCGTGCGCACCTCGAGGTGGTTCCAGCCGGGCTTGGTCAGCACCCCGCGCAGCGTGCGCCGGGTCGCGGCGGCGCGGCTTTCGGGGCGGAAGAAGCCCTTGGGCGCGAGCATCGCCTCGAGCTGGTCGATCAGCCCGTCGAGCTCGGCCTGCGGGGCGGGGGGTAGCAGGTCTTCCACCGTGGGGCTCGCCAGAGCCTCGCCCTTCGACCACTCGTAGGCCACCAGGATCACCGCCTGGGCGAGGTTGAGCGAGCCGAACTCGGGGTTGATCGGCACCGTCAGGATCGCCCGCGCCAGCGCGACGTCGTCGGTCTCCAGCCCCGAGCGCTCGGGCCCGAACAGGATCGCGCTGCGCCCCGGGCCGGTGTGGATCGCCGCCGCCGCTTCCTCCGGGGTGACGACCGGCTTGGTGACCCCGCGCTTGCGCACGGTGGTGGCGTAGACATGCGCGCAATCGGCGACCGCCGCGGCGACGCTGTCGAACACCTGCGCCTGTTCGAGCACCCGGGCGGCGCCCGCCGCGGCGGGCCCCGCCGCCGGGTTGGGCCACCCGTCGCGCGGGGCGACCAGGCGCATCTCGGCGAGCCCGAAGTTGAGCATCGCCCGCGCCGCCGTGCCGATGTTCTCGCCGAGCTGCGGGCGGACGAGCACGCACACGGGAGGCGGGGTGCTTCGAGACGGGCCTTCGCTGGCGCTCAGTCCCTCCTCAGCACGAACGGGTATCTCCGAAGTGTCCCCACTCCGTTCGTCCTGAGGAGAGGCCGAAGCCTCGGGCTGAGGGCTCGTCTCGAAGGATGGAGAGACCGAAGCCTCGGGCTGAGGGCTCGTCTCGAAGGACTGGCGCCGTGCCGCTAGGCGTTGCACCGCTGCCCAGTCGCCCCGGATCAGCGCCTCCTTCTTCGCGCGCGACCAGCCCTTCAGCTTGCGCTCCGCTTCGAGAGCCTCGATCCGGGTGGGAAAGTCACTCGACCAGGCGAGCTCGAGCGGCCGGCGCTTGAACGTGAAGCAGGCTGGGAAGTGGCCTGCATGATGCTCGGCCCACCGCCGCTCGATATCGTCGGTGTGGCCGACGTAGTACGTGCCGTCCGCGCATCGCAGCATGTATGTCCAGAAGCTCATTCCGGCTCGCCGCCCCGCACGCTGCCGGCGAACTCCTCGAAGTCGCGCGCTTCGCCGAAGTCGCGGTAGACGCTGGCGAAGCGGATGTAGGCGACGCTGTCGAGCCGGCGCAGCCCTTCCATCACCAGTTCGCCGATGCGCGCCGAGCGGACCTCGCCGTCGCCGGCGGTCTCGAGCTGGCGCTGGATGCCGCTGACTAGCTGGTCGACCCGCTCCTGCTCGATCCCGCGCTTGCGGCAGGCGAGTGCGATCGAGCGTTCGAGCTTGCCGCGGTCGAACGGCTCGCGGCGGCCCCCGGACTTCACCACCGCCACTTCGCGCAGCTGTACCCGCTCGAAGGTGGTGAAGCGCGCGCCGCAGCCGTCGCACTGGCGGCGGCGGCGAATCGCGGCGCCGTCTTCGGCGGGGCGGCTGTCCTTGACCTGCGAATCCTCGTGGGCGCAGAACGGGCAGCGCATCCCGCGGTGCGGCCTAGCGCTTGACGCGGTTGTAGAGCGCGATCCCTGCCCCCGCGGCGAGCCCCAGCGGCCAGCTGATCACCGGCAGCAGCACCCCCGCGACCGCGCCGATCGCGGCGCCCGCGAGCACCGGCTTGGTCGAGGGATGGTGCATCCCTTCCTTGGCCATGCCGCTTACTTCGGCCTTCACGTCGGCCACCCAGTCCTGCTTCGGGCCGGGGTTCGGGTTGTTCGGATCCACCATGGTCATTTCCTTCCGGGATAGACGGGAAACCTGTCGGTCAGCTCGCTTACGCGCGCCTGCACGCTGCGCTCCACCTGCGCGTCGCCTTCGGGCCCGTTGCGGGCGAGCCCGTCGACCACCTCGGCGATCAGCCCGCCGATCGCGCGGAATTCCTCCGGCCCGAAGCCGCGCGTCGTGCCTGCCGGGGTGCCGAGGCGGATGCCGCTGGTTACGAACGGGCTGCGCGTATCGTAGGGGATGCCGTTCTTGTTGCAGGTGAGCCAGGCGCGGTCGAGCCCGGCCTCGGCAGCCTTGCCGGTGACATCCTTGGGCGTGAGGTCGACCAGCATCGAGTGGTTGTCGGTCCCCCCCGAAACGACCCGCAGCCCGCCGGCCTCGACCCCGGCGGCGAGCGCGCGGGCGTTCTCGACCACCCGGTGCGCGTAGTCGGCGAAGTCCGGCCGCAACGCCTCGCCGAACGCCACCGCCTTGGCCGCGATGACGTGCATCAGCGGCCCGCCCTGGAGCCCGGGGAACACCGCCATGTTGAGCGGCTTGGTCAGCGCCTCGTCGTTCCACAGGATCACCCCCGAGCG
>JBGSBH010000234.1:0-3671 GCA_041730635.1 Cypionkella sp. | reverse complement strand
GCGGTCGCGTGCGGCATCAGCGGGGTGGGTTGGTCGGCCATCGATCGGATCCTGAAAATAGAAGGGCCGCCCCTCGCGGGGCGGCCGTGTGGGATCGATCTAGGCCATGCGGACCGGTATCGCAAGCGCTAGGCGGCGCGGGAGAGCCCTTCGCGATCGCGTTGCGCCTGGATGGGCCTGAACGCGCGCACCAGCACGCGCGCGAGTGTTTCGCGCTTGGCGAGGCCCGAGATCGTCCCCGGGGTGTTGCCGACAAAGCCCTTGTCCCAATCCTGCAGCATCGAACGTCTCCTTCGACGCCGCCTTGTGGCGCGCGAATGCGGAAGATTCGCGACTGTATGACAGGTTCGAGTCACCCCATCGGCACATAGCCCGGCAGCGCCGCAACCCGATCGAGCCAGGCGCAGACGTGCTTGCGGTCGGAGAGGCGAAAGCACCCGGCTTCGGCGACGTGGGTGTAGGCGTAAAGCGCGATGTCGGCGAGCGTGACGCCGGTTCCGACGAACCAGTCGCGGCCGGCGAGGTGGTCGTCCATCAGCGCCAGCGCGTCCTCGCCGGCGATCCGCTTGGCAGGGATCATCGCCTTCTGCTGCGCCGACAGATGCGCCTCGCCGACGAACGCGAGCCAGAAACGCAGCGTCGCGACGTTGGGCTCGTGATTGTACTGCTCGAAGAACATCCAGCGCAGCATGTCCGCGCGCTCGAAGCGATCGGCCGGGATGAGCGCGCTGCCTTCGGCAAGATACCAGCAGGCGGCGTTCGATTCGGGCAGGAACCGGTCCCCGATCTGCAGCACCGGGATGCGCCCGTTGGCGTTGACCTTGCCGAGGAACTCGGGCGTCCGCGTCTCGCCGTTCATGATGTCGTACTGGCGAAGGCGGAGCGGGGTGCCCAGCAGCGCGGCAGTGAGTTTGATCTTGTAGCAGTTGCCGCTGCGCGGATCCTCGTGAAGCGTGAGTTCAGTCACCGGCCACCTCGAGCACGATCTTGCCGATAAGCGCCCCCGATTCCAATCGCGCGTGCGCGGCGGCGGCATCGGCGAGGGGAAAGGTGCGATCCATCACCGGGCGGATCGTGCCATCGGCGACCAGCGGCCAGGCGACCTTGGCGATCTCGTCCGCCAGCAGCGCCTTGAACTCGTCGGAGCGCGGGCGCAGGGTCGAGCCGGTGAGCGTGAGACGCCTCCTCATCACCAGCGCCATGTCGATCGTCGCCTTGAGGCCGCCGAGCACCGCGATGGTCACGTGGCGGCCATCTTCGGCGAGGCACCGGAGATTGCGCGCGACGTATTCGCCCGAGACCATGTCGAGCACCACGTTAACGCCCTTGCCCTTGGTGAATGCGCTCACCTCCGCGACGAAATCCTGCGTCTTGTAGTCGATCGCCAGATCGGCCCCGAGCTGCCGACAGGCCGCACATTTTTCGGCGCTGCCGGCGGTGGCGATCACCGTCAGCCCGAACGCCTTGGCGAGCTGGATCGCCATCGTGCCGATGCCGCTGGTGCCGCCGTGGACCAGCAGCGTCTCGCCTTCGCCGGCATAGCCCCGCTCGAACACGTTGTGCCAAACGGTGAACAGCGTTTCGGGAAGCGCCGCCGCTTCGGCAAGCGACAGCTTCTCGGGCACCGGCAGGCAATGCTCGGCGCGCGCGAGGCAATATTCGGCATAGCCCCCGCCCGAAACCAGCGCGCACACGTTCTGGCCCAGCAACTCCGCGCCCACCCCGGCGCCGCGCGCGACCACCGGGCCGGCGACCTCGAGCCCGAGGATCGGCGAGGCGCCCGGAGGGGGCGGGTAGAACCCCTGGCGCTGGATCACGTCGGGCCGGTTGACCCCGGCGTAGGCGACGCGGATCAGCACCTCTCCAGGGCCCGGCCGCGGCACTGGCAGGACTTCAGGCCGCAAGACGTCGGGGCCGCCGGGCGCATCGTAGCCGATCGCGGTCATCGTTTCGGGAATCGTCACGGCGTCGGTCTGCCCCCTGTTGCCGGAAAACGACAGCGCATCGCGCCCTGCCGGGGACTAGCCGGCCGCGGCATTGACAGCAAGCGCGCGCCCGCGCGATGATTTCGCCGATGGACGACGATCTGCCCCGTCCGCGCGGTGATGCCGCCAGCCTCCTCGCCAAAGAGGATCTTGCGCCCTATTCGCAGGACGAGCTCGCTGAACGGATCGCGCTGCTGAAGGCAGAGATCGCGCGGATCGAGACGCACCGCGCCAAGGCCGCGGCGCACCGCAGCGCCGCCGATGCCCTGTTCGGAAAGCCTGGATCGTGAGCGCCGCGGCCTCGCAAACGCCGGGCTGCTTCCCATATTGCTTCCAGGCTCTGTCGCGGCGGCTGGCTGCGGCGGGGCGTAAAAGCGCGGTTAACCATGCGCGCTCATACTTCCCGGCGAGCTCTCCCGAGCCGATCTTTGCGAAAGTCACCTGAATGCCCAGCTTCGCCACCAATCTCGAGAAGACGCTCCACGCCGCGCTCGGCAGTGCGGCCGAGCGGCGGCACGAATACGCGACCTTGGAGCACCTGCTGCTCGCGCTGATCGACGACGAGGACGCGGCGCAGGTGATGGTCGCCTGCGGGGTCGATCTCGCCGAGCTGGGCGAGGTGGTCCGCCGCTACCTCGACGAGGAATACCAGAAGCTCGAGACCAGCGAGGACGCCGATCCGCAGCCCACCGCGGGCTTCCAGCGGGTCATCCAGCGCGCGATCCTGCACGTGCAATCATCGGGCAAGGACACCGTGACCGGCGCCAACGTACTCGTTGCGCTGTTCTCCGAACGCGACAGCTACGCGGTCTATTTCCTGCAGCAGCAGGACATGAGCCGCCTGGATGCGGTGAGCTATATCAGCCACGGCATCGGCAAGGGCGGCAAGCAGCTCGAGGCGAAGACCCCGCAGGGAACCGACCCGGCCCAGAGCGTCGATGACGAGAAGAAGGAGGCCAAGGGCGGCGGCAAGGACCAGTCCGCGCTCGACCAGTTCACCGTCAACCTCAACGAGAAGGCCAAGAGCGGGAAGGTCGATCCGCTGATCGGCCGCGGGCCGGAAGTGGACCGGACGATCCAGCTCCTCTGCCGCCGGTCGAAGAACAACCCGCTCTATGTCGGCGATCCGGGCGTGGGAAAAACCGCCATCGCGGAAGGGCTCGCGCGCAAGATCGTCGAGGGCGAGGTGCCCGAGGTGCTCGAGAACGCGGTCATCTACAGCCTCGACATGGGCGCGCTGCTCGCCGGCACGCGCTATCGCGGCGATTTCGAGGAGCGGCTGAAGCAGGTCGTGAACGAGCTCGAGAAGCTGCCGCACGCGGTGCTGTTCATCGACGAGATCCACACCGTTATCGGCGCTGGCGCCACGAGCGGCGGGGCGATGGACGCCTCGAACCTCTTGAAGCCCGCGCTTTCCGGCGGGACGATCCGCTGCATCGGCTCGACCACCTACAAGGAATTCCGCAACCACTTCGAGAAGGACCGCGCGCTGTTGCGGCGCTTCCAGAAGATCGACGTCAACGAGCCGACGGTCGAGGACACGGTGAAGATCCTCAAGGGCCTGCGCAGCGCCTTCGAGGACCACCACAAGGTCACCTATGCCCTGATGGCGCCCACCGAGATTTTGGCGGAGCAGCACTTTCGCAAGCTGATTGGCTGGTTGGAGCCCTTGCTGTCGCCGCTGGG
>JBGSBH010000233.1:0-3679 GCA_041730635.1 Cypionkella sp. | reverse complement strand
GCGATCGTTGAGGGGCACGATGCGCTCGGCGCGGCGCTCACCAAGCTCGCTGAGGCGAGCGGATGCGCGCTGCGCTATTTCGAGCTCGATCCCGACGTGTTCGGCGAGGAACTGGCGAAGCCCGCCTATCGCACCGTCGATCGGATCGCGGTCGTGGCGGCGATCTTCGCCGCGCCTTGAACTGACCCGCGGCGCGCCCTAGCACCCCCGGCCATGCTGTGGGCCGCGAAGTTCCTCGCCAAGGCGATCGTCGGCTTCGTGCTGCTGAGCCTCGCGCTGGTGTTGCTGTTCCGCTTCGTGCCGGTGCCGGTGACCGCGACGATGCTGATGGACGAGCACGGCTTCCGCAAGAACTGGGAGCCGCTGTCGAGCATCGACCGCAACCTCGTCTCGGCGGTGATCGCGGCGGAGGACGGCAAGTTCTGCAGCCATGACGGCTTCGACCGCGAGGCGATCGAAAACGCCATCCAGCGCAACCTCGAAGGCGGCCGGCGGCGCGGCGGCTCGACGATCAGCCAGCAGACCGCCAAGAACGTCTTCCTGTGGCAGGGCGGCGGCTATTTTCGCAAGGGGCTCGAAGCCTGGTTCACCTTCCTGATCGAGAAGCTGTGGACCAAGCGGCGGATCATGGAGGTCTATCTCAACGTCGCCGAGACCGGCATCGGCACTTACGGCGCGGAGGAAGGCGCGCTGCGCTATTTCGGCCATTCGGCCGACCGCCTCTCGCGCAGCGAGGCGGCACGGATGGCGGCGGCCCTGCCCGCGCCCAAGAAGCGTTCGGTGGTGAGCCCGAGCGGCTTCACCCGCCGTTACGGCAACACGATCGCCGCCCGGATCGGCGTCGTCCGCCGCGACGGCCTCGACGCCTGCGTCTACGAGTAGCGCGGATGGGCTCGGGTCATCCGCACGCCCACAGCCACGCGCCGGCCCCCGCCGGGCATGGCCGCGCGTTCGCGATCGGGGTGGTGCTCAATCTCGCTTTCGTCGCGTTCGAAGCGGCGGCCGGGGTCCTGTCGGGCTCGATGGCGCTGCTCGCCGATGCCGGGCACAACCTGTCCGACGTGCTGAGCCTGGCGCTCGCCTGGGGCGCGAGCGTGCTCGCCCGGCGGCCGGCCGGAGGCCGCTATACCTACGGCTTCAAGAGCTCGACGATCCTCGCCGCGCTCGCCAACGCCGGGCTGCTACTGGTGGCGATCGGCGGGATCGCGTTCGAGACGCTGCACCGGATCGCCGCGCCGCCGGCGGTCGAGGGCCGCACGATGATGATCGTCGCCGGCATCGGCATCGTCGTCAACGGCGCGACCGCGCTGCTGTTCATGCGCGGACGCCACCGCGATCTCAATATCCGCGCGGCGTTCCTGCACATGGCGGCGGACGCGCTGGTGAGCCTCGGCGTAGTGGTGGCCGGCGGGCTGATCCTGCTGACCGGAGCGCGGTGGGTCGACCCCGTCACCAGCCTCGCGATCGTGCTGGTGATCGCCTGGGGCACCTGGGGCCTTTTGAAAGACAGCGTGAAGTTGAGCCTCAACGCCGTGCCCGCGCATATCGACGAAGCCGCGGTGCGCGCGCACCTCGCCGCGCTGCCCGGGGTGCAGCGGGTGCACCACGTGCACATCTGGCCGATGAGCACCACCGAGGCCGCGCTCACCGCGCACCTCGTGATGCCGGCGGGCCATCCCGGCGACGCGTTCCTGCACGAAGTGGCGCACGGCCTTGATCACGAGTTCGGCATCGGCCACGCGACGGTGCAGGTGGAGACCGGCACCGACTCGCGCGAGGGCCCGCGCTAGCGACTGCCGCCCGTCAGCCTTGCGTTCGCGCCCAGCGCTCGGTCAGCCAGAGGACCAAACACTGCGCGGCGAATGAAGCAATTCCGCCGACGAGCACCGCGGCGACCGGATCGCCATTCTGCATCTCTCGGGGCAAAGCCGAAACCAGAACTGCGATCCCCAAAAGGGTGATCGCGAACACGACCGGCAATATCCAGGCCATCGTGCGTCTGGGGGCCATCCGTGTCGCCCTTCCCGCCCAGTCGAAATGCGCGGGCAACTCGGCAAACCTGCCGAACCGCCGGCTGGCAAAAGACCCCGACCAGAGCAGCAGCGCGACAAACGGCAGGGCCACCAAAAGCGGCAGCCACGCCCCCAACTTACGCGGCCTCTTCCTTGCCCTTCTTGTTCGCGACCACGCGGATCGGGTCCTTGCGGCCTTCGACCACGTCCTTGTCGACCACGATCTCGGTCACGTCGCCGAGATCGGGCAGGTCGAACATCGTGTCGAGCAGGATGCCCTCGACGATCGAACGCAGGCCGCGCGCGCCGGTCTTGCGCTGGATCGCGCGCTCGGCGATCGCACGCAGCGCGTCGTCGGTGAAGGTCAGCTCGACATCCTCGAGCTCGAACAGCTTGGCGTACTGCTTGGCGAGCGCGTTCTTGGGCTCGGAAAGGATCTGCACCAACGCCTCGACGTCGAGGTCGTTGAGCGTAGCGATCACCGGCAGGCGGCCGACGAATTCGGGGATCAGCCCGAACTTCAGCAAATCCTCCGGCTCGCACTTCTGGAGCAGTTCGCCCACCCGGCGCTTGTCGGGATCGGCGACATGGGCGCCGAAGCCGCTCGAGCGCTTCTGCAGCCGATCGGCGATGATCTTGTCGAGCCCGGCGAACGCCCCGCCGCAGATGAACAGGATGTTGGTCGTATCGACCTGGAGGAATTCCTGCTGCGGATGCTTGCGCCCGCCCTGCGGCGGCACGCTGGCGGTGGTGCCCTCCATCAGCTTGAGCAGCGCCTGCTGCACGCCCTCGCCCGACACGTCGCGGGTGATCGAGGGATTTTCCGCCTTGCGGGTGATCTTGTCGATCTCGTCGATGTAGACGATCCCGTGCTGCGCCTTTTCGACATTGTAGTCGCTCGCCTGCAGCAGCTTCAGGATGATGTTCTCGACATCCTCGCCGACATAGCCCGCCTCGGTCAGCGTGGTCGCGTCGGCCATGGTGAACGGCACGTCGAAGGTGCGCGCCAGCGTCTGCGCGAGCAGAGTCTTGCCGCTGCCGGTCGGCCCGACGAGCAGGATGTTCGACTTGGCGAGCTCGACATCGCCCGCCTTGCCCGAGTGCTTCAGCCGCTTGTAGTGGTTGTGCACCGCGACCGACAGCACGCGCTTGGCGCGATCCTGCCCAATCACGTAGTCATTGAGGGTGGTGAAGATGTCGAGCGGCGTCGGTACGTCGCCTTCCTTGCGCCCGGCGATCCCGGCCTTGGTCTCTTCACGGATGATGTCGTTGCACAGCTCGACGCATTCGTCGCAGATGAACACCGTCGGCCCGGCGATGAGCTTGCGCACCTCGTGCTGCGACTTGCCGCAGAAGCTGCAGTACAGGGTGCTCTTGCTGTCGGTTCCGCTCAACTTGGTCATATCCTGGTATCCGCTCCCATGGCCCAGAAGCGATGGGGATTCGTCCGACCCTAAGGCCGGAATCGCGATAATCAATCCATTGCGCTTAGCGTTTGCGCCCTTGCGGCAAGCTGAAGCGGCAGGGTTGCCGAAATGCTACGGCCTGAACCGCCGGCTCATTCGGGCGCTCCGCCCGATCCGCTTTCATCGCCGGTAGCCTCGGATTCCGGCCGGGTCTCGAACACCTTATCGACAATGCCGAACTCGCGCGCCTCCTCGGCCTCG
>JBGSBH010000232.1:0-3723 GCA_041730635.1 Cypionkella sp. | reverse complement strand
CCCGTTGCCCGCACCGGGTATCAACTAGCCCGTCCGCTGGCAACGAACAAAGCAAATGAAATCATGTTTCTATCGCCCCCCTGCCGGGGCACGGGGGGCCGGCGCGCGGGTTCGCACCACGTCCCGGCAGCCGCCGGCAGCGCCCTCGCAGCCGTTGCCAGGTCCGGGCGGCGTCCGTAAGCCGGGCCGATGGACGTGTACCTGCCGATCGCCAATCTGTCGGTCAACGGGCTGGTCATCGTCGCGCTCGGGGCGCTTACCGGGGTGCTCAGCGGGCTGTTCGGGGTCGGCGGCGGGTTTCTCACCACCCCGCTGCTGATCTTCTACGGCGTTCCCCCGACGGTGGCGGCGGCTTCCGCTTCGACCCAGGTGACCGGTGCCAGCGTGTCGGGCGTGCTGGCGCACAATCGCCGCGGGGGGGTCGATTACCGGATGGGAGCGGTGACGGTCGCCGGCGGCGCGATCGGCAGCGGGATCGGCGCGCTGCTGTTCCGTTTCTTCCAGTCGATCGGCCAGATCGATACGGTGATCTCGATCCTCTATGTCGTGATGCTCGGCACGATCGGCACGCTGATGGCGCGCGAGGCGTGGCAGTCGCTGCGGCACGAGCAATCGGGGGCCCGGCCGCGGGCCGCCAAGCGCCGTCATCACCCGCTGGTCGCGGCGCTTCCGGGGCGCTGGCGCTTCTATCGCTCGGGGCTCTACATCTCGCCGCTCGCGCCGCTGATCCTCGGCGCCGGGGTCGGCGCGCTGACGATGCTGATGGGGGTCGGCGGGGGGTTCATCCTGGTGCCGGCGATGCTCTACATCCTGGGGATGAGCGCCGGGGTGGTGGTTGGCACCAGCCTGTTCAACATCCTGTTCGTGACGATGGTCACCACGATGATGCACGCGCTCACCACCAAGGCGGTCGACCTGGTCCTCGCCGGCCTGCTCCTGCTCGGCTCGGTCATGGGCGCGCAATTCGGAACGCAAGTGGCGCAGAAGGCGAAGCCCGAAGTGCTGCGGCTGGTGCTCGCCGGGAGCGTGCTGCTGGTGGCGCTGCGGAGGCTGTTCGGCCTCGGCGTGCGGCCCGACGAGATCTACACGGTGAGCCCGTTGTGAAGCGGCCGCTCGGCCTCGCCGCGCTGCTGGCCGGGCTCGTCGCGGCGCCCGCGCCGGCGCAGCGCGACCCGATCCTGGTGCCCGACGTCAGCCAGCACGAGGTGCAGGTGCGGCAGGGCTTCACCGGCACCGAGCTGCTGCTGTTCGGCGCGATCCTCGATCCCGCGGGCACGCGTTCGGCCCGCCGCTACGACGTGGTGGTGGTGCTCAAGGGGCCCTCGCAGCCGATCCGCCTGCGCGAGAAATCGAAGGTCGGCGGGATCTGGATCAACGCCGCCAGCACCGATTTCCGTTCGGCTCCGTCGTACTTCAAGGTCGCCGCCTCGCGCCCGATCACCGAGATCGTCGACGAGAAGACCGCCGCGATCTACGAGTTCGGCACCGAGTTCATCCAGCTCTCGCCGACCGGGGAGATCGACCCGGCCGAACAGGCGCGCTTTTCCAGCGGGCTGGTCGACCTGAAGCGCCGGCAAGGGCTCTACCAGGAAGACATGCGCGGGGTCTCGATCAGCGAGGACGTCCTCTACCAGGCGCGGATGATGCTCCCCTCGAACGTCCAGACCGGAACCTACACCGCGGAAACCTTCGCCGTCACCGGCGGCCGCGTCGTCGCCTCGGCGATCGCTGAGGTCGAGGTCAGGAAGGTCGGCTTCGAGCGCTTCATCGAGGTCTTCGCGCAAGCCCAGTCGCTGCTCTACGGGCTGCTGGCGGTCGCGCTGTCGGTCGGCATGGGGTGGATCGCCGGCCGGCTGTTCGCGCTGATCTGACGCGCTCCGGGCGCGGATCGTTGACCCGATCTTAACCGCGCCCGCGCATGAAGCGCGCCGGGACCGAAAGGGTACTTGCGACGATGGGCGACATGGACAGGCAGTCATTCGAGAGCTTCGAGGCGGCGCCCGGCGCGCCGGCCGGCCAGCCCGCGGTCGCCCCGCCCGACAACGCGATCCAGCCGATCGGCGTGGTGCTCGAGATCGCCGGCTCGGGCTCGCAGATCGCGCTCGACCTCCAGCGCCTCAACGAATGCATGGCCGACGAGGACCCCTCGGTCGCGCTTGCCGGCCAGGTCGGCAGCCAGGTCAAGATCCGCGTCGGCGGCTCGTGGCTGCTCGCCAGCGTGCGCAACCAGCGCCAGGACCGGCGCAGCGCGAACGGGGTGGTCGCCAACATCGACTTCCTCGGCGAAGGCAACGAGGAGAAGCTGACCGGGCGGATCAACAGCTTCCGCCGCGGCGTCACCCGCTATCCGGTGCCCGGGGCGCTGATCTACCCGGCCACGACCGCCGACCTCAAGCAGATCTACGCCAGCGACGGGCGCAGCAACATCCAGATCGGCACCGTCTACCCGACCAAGGACATCCGCGCCGGGCTCTATGTCGATGCGATGCTCGGCAAGCATTTCGCGCTGCTCGGCTCGACCGGCACCGGCAAGTCGACCAGCGCGGCGCTGATCCTCCACCGGATCTGCGACGCGGCGCCCGACGGGCACATCGTGATGATCGACCCGCACGGCGAGTATTCGGCCGCGTTCCGCAACACCGGGCTGATCCTCGACGTCAGCAACCTGCAGATGCCGTACTGGCTAATGAACTTCGAAGAGCACTGCGAGGTGCTGCTGACGACCAACGGCAACGACCGCCAGGTCGACGCCGACATCCTCGCCAAGTGCCTGCTGCGCGCCCGCCAGAAGAACCGCCTGGCCGAGATGATGGGCAAGATCACCGTCGATTCGCCGATCCCCTACCTGCTGTCGGACCTCGCCAACGAGATCCAGAACGAGATGGGCAAGCTCGACAAGGCGACCAACTCGGCGCCGTACATGCGGATCAAGACCAAGCTCGAGGAGCTGAAGGGCGATCCGCGCTACCAGTTCATGTTCTCAGGGATGCTGGTCGGCGACACGATGGCCGAGTTCCTCGGCAAGATCTTCCGCATGCCGAGCGCGGGCAAGCCGATCGCGATCATCGACGTCTCGGGCGTGCCGAGCGACATCACCAGCACCGTGGTCGCGGTGCTCGCCCGGCTGGTGTTCGACTTCGCGATCTGGGGGCGCGAGGAGAAGACCCGCCCGATCCTGCTGGTCTGCGAGGAAGCGCACCGCTACGTGCCGAGCGAGAAGAACGCCGACGGCTCGAGCGTGGGGAAGATCCTCTCCCGCATCGCCAAGGAAGGGCGCAAGTACGGCATCAGCCTGGGGCTCATCACCCAGCGGCCGTCGGACCTTGCCGAAGGCGTGCTCAGCCAGTGCGGCACGATCATCTCGATGCGCCTCAACAACGACCGCGACCAGGCGTTCGTCAAGGCGGCGATGCCCGAAGGCGCGCGCGGCTTCCTCGACAGCATCCCCGCGCTGCGCAACCGCGAGTGCATCATCTGCGGCGAAGGCGTGGCGATCACGATCCGCGTTGCGTTCGACAACCTTGAGGAGCAGAAGCGCCCGGCGTCCGAGGACCCGAGCTTCGTCGAGCTGTGGCGCCAGCAGGGCGGCGAGGAGGAGCGGGTCCACCGCATCGTCCAGCGCTGGCGCAGCCAGGGCAAGTAGTCCTCCCCGACACGGGGAAGGGGACCGCACGCATTGCCGGGAGCGCGGCCTCAGCGTGGACGAAGCCGGTTTTGCCGCCG
>JBGSBH010000231.1:0-3723 GCA_041730635.1 Cypionkella sp. | reverse complement strand
TGCTTCCCGCCAACAGCCCGTGTTCCTCGGCCCACCAGCTGAGCGCGCGCCGGTCGAGCAACTGATCGAGCACGTTGTCGAGCCCGCCCTGTGCGGCGAACGCCTCCATCGACAGCGTGGGGTTCTGCTGCCGCAACTGGTCGACCGCGACAGTGGCTGCTTGCGAGAATTCGCCCGCGCCGATCTTTTCGCCGCCGACCACGGCAACGTTGTCGCCCCCGGCGACGCCCCCGAAAGTGCCGGTGCTGGCGACATCGCTCACCGCGAAAGCCAGCCCGATGAGCGCGATGAAGCCGATCGTCAGGGCAAGGCCGAACTTCGATTTGAAGACGTTGCGGAAAGCTTGCAGCATGGGGGTCCGTGAAAGGGCTCGGGAGCGGGGGCAGGGCGCCGCGAGCGCGCGCGGCCGCGAGGCTTTAGAGGTCCTGCGACCGCGCGGCAACAGGTCGCGCGCCGTTTTGACGCATGGCTTAACATGGGTCTTTGCGAGGGGGCGCTGCTGTGGCTATGGGCCGCCGCCAGTCATCGGCAGCACTGCGGGAATCGCTCATGGCCTTGCGGCCCTATATCGTCGGCAACTGGAAGATGAACGGCACCCGCGCGATGCTTGCCGAAGCGCGCGCGATCGATCGTTCGGCCCAGCGGCTGATGAAGGTCGAAGTGGCGCTCGCCCCGCCGTTCACGCTGATCCACGCGGTGCACCGCGAGGCCGAGCAGATCGGGGTCGGCGCGCAGGACTGCAGCGACAAGGCCGACGGCGCGTTCACCGGCGACATCTCGGCGGCGATGGTAGCGGACGCCGGCGCCAAGTTCGTGATCCTTGGGCACAGCGAACGGCGCGAAGGGCATGGGGAAAGCGATGCGCTGGTGCGCGCCAAGGCCGAAGCGGCGCTTTCCGCCGGCCTGAAGCTGATCGTCTGCTGCGGGGAAAGCGAGGCGACGCGCGACCAGGGCGGGGCCGAAGGGTTCGTCACCGGGCAGCTGGCCGGATCGCTGCCGGAAGCGATCGACGGGGCGGGCGAGCGGCTGGCGGTCGCCTACGAGCCGATCTGGGCGATCGGCACCGGCCGCACGCCGACGCTGGGCGACGTCACCGCGATGCACCGGGCGATCCGCGCGCTGCTGATCGCTCGCTACGGCGAGAGCGAAGGCGCGGCGGTGCGGATCCTCTACGGCGGCTCGGTAAAGCCCGAGAACGCGCGCGATCTGCTGGCGGCCGACGAAGTCGGCGGCGCGCTGGTGGGCGGCGCCAGCCTCACCGCCGAGAGCTTCCTCGGCATCGTCATGGCGGCGACCGACCTGCAGGACGCCTGAACCGCCCGCCCTTGCCGGCGGAGCCGCGCGCGCCTAAGTGCCCCGGCGCACCCAGACGCGAGTTGATTGGCCGATGTCCCTGTTCCTGTTCCTGCTGGTCGTCCAGACCGTGGTCGCTGCCGCGCTCGTCGGCGTGATCCTGATGCAACGGTCGGAAGGCGGCGGGCTGGGCATCGGGGGAAGCCCGACCGGGCTGATGAGCGCGCGCGGCGCGGCCGATTTCCTCACCCGCGCGACCAAGTGGCTGGCGATCGTGTTCGTCGTGCTGTCGATCGCGATGGCGGCGCTGGCGGCGGGCTCGTCCGATGGCGTGTCGGTCGAATCGACGCTCGACCGGAGCGCTCCGGCGGCCCCGGCGCCGCAGCCGGCGCAGGCACCGCCGCCCCCGGCCGCCGCCCCGCTCGCCGCCCACCCCCGCTAGCCCGCCCGCCCCGCCGGTTGTGGATTGCGGCGCGCTGCCGCCGCTCCCCGCTTGCGCGCATCGCCCGCACACGCTTAAGGCCCGACTCCCATGGCGCGGTATATCTTTATCACCGGCGGCGTGGTCTCCTCGCTCGGCAAGGGTCTGATGGCGGCGAGCCTCGCAGCGTTGCTGCAGGCGCGCGGGTTCAAGGTCCGCATCCGCAAGTTCGACCCCTATCTCAACGTCGATCCGGGGACGATGAGCCCGTACCAGCACGGCGAGGTCTACGTCACCGACGACGGGGCGGAGACCGACCTCGACCTCGGCCACTACGAGCGGTTCACGGGCGTGTCCGCGCACCAGGGCGACAACATCACCTCGGGGCGGATATATCGCGACATCATCGCCCGCGAGCGGCGCGGCGACTATCTCGGCGCCACCGTGCAGGTGATCCCGCACGTGACCGACGCGATCAAGGCGTTCGCCCAGGATCAGACCGACGATCTCGATTTTGTGCTGTGCGAGATCGGCGGCACGGTGGGCGATATCGAGAGCCTGCCGTTCATCGAGGCGCTGCGCCAGCTGCGCAACGAGCTGGGGCGGGAGCGGACGTGCTTCGTCCATGTTACGCTGGTCCCCTACATCGCCGCCGCGGGCGAGCTGAAGACCAAGCCGACCCAGCATTCGGTGCGCGAGATGACCGGGCTCGGGGTGCAGCCCGATATCCTGCTCTGTCGATGCGAGAAGCCGCTGCCCGATAGCGAGCGGGCCAAGATCGCGCTGTTCTGCAACGTGCGCAAGGAGGCGGTGATACCCGCGCTCGATGCATCCAGCATCTACGCGGTGCCGCTGCAGTATCACCGCGAAGGGCTCGACGACGAAGTGTTGCGGCATTTCGGGCTGGCCGCGCCGGCGCCCGACCTCGCGCGCTGGGTCGATATCCTCGACCGCTACGAAAATCCCGAAGGCGAAGTGACGATCGGCGTGGTCGGCAAGTATGTCGGCCTGCAAGACGCCTACAAGTCGTTGAACGAGGCGCTGGTCCACGGCGGGATGGCCAACCGGGTCAAGGTCAACATCCGCTGGATCGACGCCGAGCTCTTCGAGCAGGACGATGCCGGCATCGCCGCCCGGCTCGATCCGCTGCATGGCATTCTGGTGCCGGGCGGCTTCGGCGAGCGCGGCAGCGAGGGCAAGATCGCCAGCGTCCGCTTCGCCAAGGAACGCAAGGTGCCGTTCCTCGGCATCTGCCTCGGGATGCAAATGGCCTGTGTCGAGGGCGCACGCGCGGCGGGGATCGCCGGGGCCAGCTCGACCGAGTTCGGGCCGACCGAGGAGCCGGTCGTCGGGATCATCACCGAATGGATGCGCAAGGAAGGCCTGCAGCAGCGCAGCGCCGAGGGCGATCTTGGCGGGACGATGCGGCTGGGTGCCTACGAAGCGGTGCTCGCCGGTAACAGCCATGCCAGCGCGGTCTATGGCGGGGCGGGCCGGATCAGCGAGCGCCACCGCCACCGCTACGAGGTGAATTCGGCCTATCGCGATCCGCTCGAGCGGGATGGGCTGGTGTTCTCCGGAATGTCGCCCGACGGGCTCCTGCCCGAGATCGTCGAGCGGCCGGACCATCCGTGGTTCATCGGGGTGCAGTTCCACCCCGAGCTGAAGAGCAAGCCGTTCGCGCCGCACCCGCTGTTCGCCGGTTTCGTCGGGGCGGCGCTGCGCCAGGCGCGGCTGGTCTGAAGGGGCGCTCGGGCCTCCCCGCCGTCGTCCTGTTATTTTTTACAAGCGCGGCGACGATTTCTGGAATATATCTTGCCGAAACACCTCGGCGCGACTAGGGCGCGGCGCCGGAGCTTGATTGCTTTTTGCTAAGTTTCGCCGCGGCGGGGCCCTCGGGCGCCAGCGCGGCGGCGCGAACGAGCTTGGCGCGGGTTTGATCGTCTTCTGCGACCCGGACGGTCAGATTCGCCTGAGGCGGCGCCTGGCGTCGCGGGGGGGGGGGGGGG
>JBGSBH010000230.1:0-3738 GCA_041730635.1 Cypionkella sp. | reverse complement strand
TTATTAAACCGAATTTTGTATACCAAGAGTGTGATGATGATACGGATGGCTTTACGGCTTTCCATTTAAGTACTCAATTGTCAAACATGTTACAGAGTAATACAGCTATTGCATTAGCAGATAAGTCGGCCCGGGCCGGCTCCACGATCGAGTGCCGAGATCACCCGCCCGCACGCGGCCTGCGCGGCCGCAGCGTCGGCGCCGGGCAGCAACACCCCGAACGTCCCGCCGCCGATCCGGCTGACGATGTCGTCGCCACGCAGCAACCCCTGCAGCAGCCGCGCGAAAGCGACCAGCACCCGGTCGCCGCCGCTATGGCCATGCCGCAGATTGATCGTACGGAAGTGATCGAGGTCGAACAACGCGACGTGGCCTTCGGCGCGATGGTCGACCAGGTGAGCCAGCATCCGGGTGAATGCGGCGCGGTTGGTGAGGCCGGTCAGCGGATCGGTCAGCGCGGCGGCGAACAGTCGATCCTCCAGCGCGCGGCGGTCGTCGACCGAGCGAAGGATGCCGAGCGCCCCGTCGGCTCGCGGCAACGACCCCAGCCGCATTTCCAGCCAGCGGGGAACGCCGTCGTCCGTAACCGCGCGCACTTCGAGCCAGTCGTTGCGCGACCGCCCGGCGACCGCCGCCGCGTGCTCGGCCAGGACGGCTTCGGCGCACGACGGGTGGAGCAGGTCGAGCAGATGCCGCCCCACCGGGTCGCCGCCCGTCAGGCGTGGGCCGAGCTGGTCGTTACCCGGTGTCGCGTGCACGATCCGGCCGCTGCGATCGGTCTTCACCACCAGGTCGGTCGGGCTCGCCGCCACGAGCCGATAGAGCGCCGAGCATTCGCCCGGCGAGAGGTCGCCCCCCATAGCGTACGTCTCACCCCCGTTTGCGCTCCGCCCCGCCGATTCGCGCAGGCACAGCTAACGAAATCAACATCTGCGTCAGCTTGCGCCGACGCGGCCCCCCGACCGGCGCCCCGCCACCGCGCGACCGATCGACGGACCAGCGTTAGCTGCGAACTAAATCTTGCCTAACTGGCTGACTTATCGACAGAAAACGTGGTCCGTTAACCACGATTTCATTTAGCATGGCGGGCGAGCTGGCAAGCGATTTCGCAGATCCGCGCGCTTATAGCTCGATCATGATGCGCACTTGCGCCGGTTCGACGCCGTAAGCGCGAGCGATCTCCCGGCGGCTCCGCTCGACCGCCTCGGGTAGGGCGGCGGGGGCCGGCTCGAGCCCTCCGGGGGTGACCCCGAGCGCTTCGGCGATCGCCGCGAGGCGCCGTTCGATCGGGCGCGACTTGCCGTGCTCCCACGCCCAGACGGTGGGCTTGCTGACGCCCAGCCGCTTCGCGACATCGCCCAGCGACATCCCGCGCTCGCGGCGCAGGCGCTGAAGACGAGTGCCGAACTCGTCCTCCGCACCGCCGTCGTCGGACGGCGTGCCACGCGGTTGACCGCGCAGCAGGGCCGCGCTCACCGCGGCGGCGGGCAGCGGGGCGGCGAACCGGCAGCCGTACAGCGGCGCATCGGACCAGACGACCCGCGCCGTGCAGTCGCCGGCTTCGGGAAGGGCAACCGCGATGGCGTCTCCCTCGCCGAGCGCCGTCGCGGTCTCGAGCAGCATGCCGCTCGCGGAAATGTTGCGCACCAGCGCGCTCGCCGTGGTCCCGTCGCCGAGCCGGCCGCCGACGCCGAGCCGGAGCGTGCGCCGCACGGCCCCGCGTTCGTCGGGCTGTTCCTCGAGGCTGGCTTGAATGGTCAAACGGCCGACTCCCCGCGTGCTGGCGCGCACACAGTCGGGGGAGGGCGGTTAAAAGCGGGTTAGCCCACCGGCGAACTCACCGCCGGCCCGGCTCGGTTCGCCGGATCATCCCTTCCTGGGCGACGCTGGCGACGAGGCGCCCGTTCTGGAAGACCTGCCCGCGGTTGAAGCCGCGGCTGCCGCCCGACCAGGGGCTGTCGCAGCTGTACAGCAGCCATTCGTCGGCCCGAAACGGCGCGTGGAACCAGATCGCGTGGTCGAGGCTCGCGCTCTTCACCTCGCCGCGCATCCACGACAGGCCGTGGGGCATGATGCTGGTGCCGAGCAGCTGCATATCGGAAAGATAAGCCAGCACCGCGCGGTGGATGCGCGGATCGTCGGGCAACGGCGCGCGGGCGCGGAACCACGAATGCTGGACCGGCTCCTGCGGCCCGGTGCTGAGCCAATGGCGCGCGGTGGTCGCGCGGATCTCGATCGGGCGCGGCTCGGTGAAGATGTGCCGCACCCGCTCCGGCATCCGGTCGGCGATCTCGAGCCGCAGCTCCTCGTCGCTGCGCAGATGCTCGGGCCTGGGGACCTGGGGCACCTCCACCCGCTCGTGCTCGAGGCCGGGCTGGTGCTTCTGGAAGCTCGCGGCGAGGTTGAGGATCGGCTGCAGCGCGCCGTCGGGCCCCGGCTGGCTCGCAACCACCCGGCGGTTGGAGAAGCTGCCGCCGTCGAGCTGGCGGTCGACGCTGAGCTCGATCGGATGGTCCTCGCTGCCGCCGCGCAGGAAATAGGCGTGCAGCGAATGCGCCGCGCGGTCTTCCTCGACCGTCCGCTCGGCGGCGATCAGCGCCTGGGCGATCACTTGCCCGCCGAACACGCGGCCGACGCCGCCTTTCTTGCGCGGCCCTTCGAACCGGTCGGTGCCGAGCGGGGCGGGGTCGAGCAGGGCGAGCAGGTCGGCGACGAGGCCTTCGTCGGTGGGCTTGTCGGTCATCGCCGCGGCATTGAGCCGCCTTTACGCGCCCGTCAACCGGCGCGGCTCACCCGCCGCCACGCGCGCCAGGCGTAGGCCTTGGCGCGGTTGCCCGCGGGCCAGCGGCGCGGGGCGCGCGGGGTGAGCCCGGCCTTGCGCATGAGCGCATTACAGCAGCGCGCGTCGGCCTCGGCGAACGACCAGTCGCTGCGCCAGGTGATCGATAGCGAGATCGAGCTCGCCGGGCCGTTGCGCACGAAATGCGGCGCCATCACCGGCACCATCAGCGCCTCGCCGGGGCCGAGCGCGAAGGCGGTTCCGCCGGTGGCCAGCTCGTCGCGCCAGGCCAGTTCGCGCGGGCCGCCGGTGTGGTAACTCTCGTGCGTGGTATCGGGCGCATAGCGCGGGTCGCCGGCCGGAAACTGGGTCATCGTCTTGTGCCCGGCAAGCTGGAGCAGGATGTTGTGCTCCGGATCGAAGTGATACGGCGTCACCGCATCGGGGCTCGAGATGAACACGAACCCCTGCGGGCGCAGCATCGCGCCGGTCTTCGATTCGATCGCCGGGCGCAGTTCCTCGAGCAGGCCGAGCAGCAGCGCGCGGTATTTGGGCACCTGCTCGATGTTCTTGAGCACCGCCCAGCTATTGCTGGTGGCGATATGGCGGATCGTGTCCTCGATCCCGATCCCGGTGCCGCCGGGCTTGCCGTCGATCCCGATCGGCAGGTCGCCGCGGTTGTATTCGATCGATGCCGCCGGGAGCCGCCCGGCGAGCGTGGCCAGCGCATCCAGGGCCAGCAACGGATGCTCGCCCAGGCGGTGCGCGATGATCCCCGGCTTCTCGGGATAGGCAGCGGCGAACGCCGCGCGCGCTTCGGGGCCGAAGACCTGGTGGTCCTGCGCGGTAAATCCGGTTCGGGCGTCCATGGTTACAGTCCTTGCAGGGGAGCGCGGGTTTCGAGGCGGAACAGGGCGGCGGCGGCGGCGCGGCGCAGCGGGCCGCCGCTCGCCACGCTG
>JBGSBH010000229.1:0-3775 GCA_041730635.1 Cypionkella sp. | reverse complement strand
CGAGGAGGGCGCGCAGCGGCTGGTCGGCGACGAGAGCGGCACGACGTTCGCGCCCGGCGACCGGCTCGCGCTGCGGCTGGCGGAGGCCAACCCGCTCACCGGCGCGCTCAAGTTCGAACTGCCCGACGCGGAAGGCCGCATCGAGCCGCGCGGCGGGCGGCCGCCTGCTCGCGAGAAGCGCAAGTTCGAACCCGGCAAGCGCGGACGGCCCGGCAATATCCGCCACCAGGGGCGCAAGCGCTAGTTCAGCTCAGCCTGTCCATGTCCTCGTCGCCGATCCCGCCCGGCACGATGAACAGCGGGCACGGCAGCTCGCCCGCGTGGTGCGAGAAGTGCGTCACCAGCGGCCCCGGCGCGCCGTCCGCGGCGGCGCCGAGCACCAGCGCGGCGACTTCGGGATGCTCGGCGAGATAGGCGCGGATGACCGCTTGCGCGTCGCCGGTGCGCACCGCGATCACCGGCATCTTGCCGCTCTCGGCGAAGATCGAGCCGGCCGCGCTCGAGGCGACCCTCTCCGCCCGGTCGTAGGCTTCCTGCTCGATGGTCGCCTGCACGCCGGCGAAGGCGTTGAAGCTCTCGCGCGGGACCAGCGCGAGGATATGCACCGCGCCGCCGGTCTTCATCGCCCGGCGCGAGGCGAAGCGAAGCGCGCGCGCCGCCTCGTCGGTCTCGTCCATGATCACCAGATAAACGCGCATCGGACCCCGCCCCGAACCGGCGCACATATCCGCCGGATTCGTATTCAGGGCAAGCGGCTTGCCCGGACGCTACGGCTTTGCCAAAGCGGGCGCGCTTTCCCGCCCGAAGGATCGTGCATGCCGACCCCCATCAAGATGCCCGCGCTGAGCCCGACGATGGAGGAAGGCACGCTGGCGCGCTGGCTGGTGAAGGAAGGCGACCACGTGAGCGCCGGCGACGTGATGGCCGAGATCGAGACCGACAAGGCGACGATGGAATTCGAGGCGGTCGACGAGGGGACGATCGCGAAGATCGAAGTCGCCGAAGGGAGCGAAGGGGTGAAAGTCGGCACGGTGATCGCGCTGCTGGCGGGCGAGGGGGAGGATGCTGCCTCGCCGCCCGCCTCTGCGCAGGATCAGGCGAAGGGCACTGCCATCACCGGCACGCCCGA
This sequence comes from Cypionkella sp., assembly GCA_041730635.1. Lineage (GTDB taxonomy): Bacteria > Pseudomonadota > Alphaproteobacteria > Sphingomonadales > Sphingomonadaceae > Tsuneonella. The sequence continues at coordinate 2,646 of JBGSBH010000229.1, read as the reverse complement.
GCCGACCGAAGCGGGCGAGGAGCCCGAGCCCGCGCGATCGCCCGCTCCTGCGACCGGAACGGGGGGTGGTCCTTCGGAAGCGAAGCTGTCGCGCAACGACACCGGCTCAGCCCGAGCGGGTGTGGGCAAGGGAGGCGACCGCATCATCGCCTCGCCGCTCGCCAAGCGGATCGCCGAGCAGAGGGGCATCGACCTTGCAAGCGTGACGGGCACTGGCCCCAACGGCCGCATCGTCAAGGCGGATGTGGAAAGCGCTCCTCCGCGAGCCCCCGCGCAGGCAGGGACCTCTAGCCTCGAAGCGCAGCCGCACGAGGCCCCCGCCTCCAAGGGGGCGCCCGTCGCGGCAACGAGCGGCGCCCCGGTCGATTTTGGCATCCCGCACGCGGACGAGAAGCTCTCGAACGTACGCAAGGTCATCGCCCGCCGGCTCACCGAGTCCAAGCAGACCGTCCCGCACTACTACCTCGCGATCGACGTCCGGCTCGATGCGCTGCTCAAGCTGCGCGGCGAACTGAACGCGGCGCTCGAGGCGCAGGGCGTCAAGCTCAGTGTCAACGATCTGCTGATCAAGGCGCTCGCCAAGGCGCTGATCCAGGTGCCCGATTGCAACGTCAGCTTCGGCGGCGACGTGCTGCGCCGCTTCGCCCGCGCCGACATCTCGGTCGCGGTCGCCGCGCCGAGCGGACTCATCACCCCGATCATCGTCGATGCCGGCGCCAAGTCGGTCAGCGCGATCGCCGCCGAGATGAAGGACCTCGCCGGCAAGGCGCGCGAGGGCAAGCTGCAGCCGCACGAATACCAGGGCGGAACCGCCAGCCTCAGCAATCTCGGCATGTACGGGATCAAGCAGTTCGAGGCGGTGATCAACCCGCCGCAAGGCATGATCCTGGCGGTCGGCGCGGGCGAGAAGCGGCCCTATGTGGTGGCCGACGCGCTCGCCATCGCCACAGTGATGACCGCCACCGGCAGCTTCGACCACCGCGCCATCGACGGCGCGACCGGCGCCGAGCTGATGCAGGCGTTCAAGGCGCTGCTGGAGGCGCCGCTGGGGCTGGTGGCTTGAGCGTGGAGCCCCCTCTCTTCAACCCTTCTCTTGCAAGGGAAGAGGCGTTCGATGCACCAATCTCCTCTCCCGCAAGGGGAGAGGAAAATAGCCCCTCTCCCCCTGCACGTGAGCGCGTGGTCAGAAGGGCCGCGTGACCCGCAACCCCCTCATCCGCGTCACCGCGATGCCGGCGGACACAAATCCCTACGGCGGGGTGTTCGGCGGGTGGCTGATGAGTCAGACGGCATTGGGCGACGTCGACCGGCCGCGTGCGCTGGACGAGCTCCCGGCGTGAACGAAACCGTTTTCCTACAGGCTACTGCTTGTGCCACAGCCCCGGGCATGACCGGTTCACCGCACCCAGTACTGCCCCGCCGAGACTTCCTTGCGGGCCTGAATTTCGGCCGCGCGAAGATCACACCCGCACGCCGCATGGCGACACGATCTCCCTCGACAGATCGGCCAAGGCGGCAGGCGCTTAACCGCGCGATCCGCGTCACGTGCAAGTTCACACGGCAGGGCAGACATGGCTGACACTTCCTACGACGTCGTCGTGCTCGGTTCTGGCCCGGGAGGCTATGTCGCGGCGATCCGCTGCGCGCAGCTCGGCCTCAAGACCGCGATCGTCGAGCGCGAGCTGCTCGGCGGCATCTGCCTCAACTGGGGATGCATTCCGACCAAGGCGCTGCTGCGCTCGGCAGAGATCCTGCACACCATGCAGCACGCCAAGGACTACGGCCTCAAGGTCGCCGGCGCGATCGAGGCGGACTTGGCGGCGGTGGTCGCGCGCAGCCGCGGGGTGGCCAGGCAGCTCAATCAGGGCGTCACCCACCTGATGAAGAAGAACAAGATCGCCGTGCATTTCGGCGAGGGCACGCTGACCGGCCCGACCTCGCTGACCGTGAAGGGTGAAAAAGGCGAAGAGAAGCTCACCGCTCGCCACGTGATCGTCGCCACCGGCGCGCGGGCGCGCGAGCTGCCGTTCGCCAAGGCCGACGGCAAGCGCGTGTGGACCTATCGCCATGCGATGACCCCCGCCGAGATGCCGAGCAAGCTGCTGGTGATCGGCTCGGGAGCGATCGGGATCGAGTTTGCGAGCTTCTACAACGACATGGGCGCCGAAGTTACGGTGGTCGAGATGCTCGACCGGATCGTTCCGGTCGAGGATGCCGACGTCTCCGCCTTTCTGGAGAAGAGCCTCGTCAAGCAGGGCATGACGATCATGACCGGAGCGGGGGTCGAGGCGCTTGAGATCGGTAAGTCGGGCGTGAAGGCGAAGATCAACCCCGGATCGAAGTCCGGGGCTTCGGGCAAGACCGGCGAAGCCGAGTTCAGCCATGTCATCGTTGCGGTCGGCATCGTGCCGAACACCGAGAACATCGGTCTGGAGCAACTGGTCGAGATGGATCGCGGATTCATCCACATCGATCCCTACGGCCGCACGAAGTCCAAGGGCCTCTGGGCGATCGGCGACTGCACGCCCGGCCCCTGGCTGGCCCACAAGGCGAGCCACGAGGGCATCTTCGTCGCCGAACGGATCGCGGGCCACGAAGGCGCTCATCCGCTCGATGTTAGCAGGATCCCCGGCTGCACCTATTGCA
>JBGSBH010000228.1:0-3777 GCA_041730635.1 Cypionkella sp. | reverse complement strand
CGCGCGTACCACGGCGCAGGAGATCCTCGCCGACTTCGCCGACACGCCGGTCGACGTGCTGATCACCGGGGTCGGCACCGGCGGGCACCTCACCGCTTGCGCGGAAGTGCTGAAGCGCACGTGGAGCGGGATGAAGGCGTTCGCGGTCGAACCCACGCTGTCGCCGGTGATCAGCGGCGGCCAGCCCGGCCCGCACCCGATCCAGGGCATCGGCGCCGGGTTCATTCCCGGCAACCTGCACACCCAGGCGATCGACGGCGCGATTCAGGTCGATCCCGACGACGCCAAGGAAATGGCGCGGCGCTGCGCGCGCGAGGAGGGGCTGCTGGTCGGTATCTCGAGCGGCGCCACGCTCGCCGCCATCGCGCAGAAGCTGCCCGAGCTGCCGGCGGACGTGCGGGTGCTCGGCTTCAACTACGATACCGGCGAGCGGTACCTTTCGGTGCCGGACTTCCTGCCCGAGTAGCACGGGCGCTGCGATGCCCGCGCGGCGGGTCGCCATCATCGGCGGCGGCTTCTCGGGAGCGATGGCCGCGGTGAACCTCGCCCGCTTCCGCGGCCCGCCTGCGACGATCATCGAGCGCGCGGGCGTGTTCGGACCCGGCGTCGCGTTCGGCGGGCGCGACCGCGGCCAGGTGCTGAACGTGCGCGCCGGCAACATGAGCGCCTATCCCGACGATCCCGGGCATTTCGAGCGCTGGCTCGGGTCGCAGGGTCACGCAGAGAGCGGCTTCGCCAAGCGCACCGACTACGGTCGCTACCTCGCCCGCGAGATCGAGACGATCGGCTCGGCCGCGCCCGGCGCCATCGCGCGGATCGCGCAAGAGGCGGTGAGCGCACAACGGCACGGCGGCGGGTGGCGCGTGCGCTGCAGCGGCGGCTCGGCCGTCGAAGCGGACGTGCTCATCCTGGCATCCGGGCTCGCCCCTCCCGCCACGCCGCCCGAGCTGGCGAACGCACGCCTTCCACGCGGAAAATGGATCGCCGACCCGTGGCGCGAGGATTTCACGGTAGCCGACGATCCGCGCGCGCCGGTCCTCCTGATCGGTACCGGTCTCACCATGGTCGATGTCGCCATAACCCTGGCCGAGCAGCGCGATGCTCCCCCCATTCACGCGCTATCCCGCCGCGGGCTGTTGCCCCGGGCGCACAGTGCACCGGCGCCGACCCCGCGTCTGGCGGAAACGCCCAACGCCACGCTCGCCAGCCTGGTGTCGTTTACGCGCAAGGCCGCCGGCGAGATCGGCTGGCGCGGCGCGATCGACCGGCTGCGTCCCCACACCCGGGCCATCTGGCAGCGGCTCGATACCGCGGAGCGCAAGCGCTTCCTGCGGCATCTTCGCCCGTTCTGGGACGTGCATCGCCATCGCATGGCGCCCGAACTGGCCGAACGGATCGAGGGCTTGATCGCCGATGGCGCGCTGACGGTCCACGCGGGCCGGCTCGAGAACGCGGTGATGGATGGCGGGCGGATCCGGGTAAGCTGGCAGGTGCGCGGAACCGCCGCGCGGGTGGCGTTCGACTTCGACCGCATCGTCAACTGCACCGGCCCGGCACCGCTCGACGGCGCGAGCGCCGGACCGCTGATCGCCGGGTTGCTGGCGGAGGGCCACCTCGTCCGCGACGAAATGGGTCTGGGTGTCGAGGTCGACGCGCAGAGCCGGGCGCTGGACGCCAGCGGCCGTGCCCAGAACGACCTGTTCGCCCTGGGCGCGCTCACGCGCGGCAGCTTCTGGGAGATCAGCGCGGTGCCCGATATCCGGGTGCAGGCCTGGGACGTCGCGCGCCGGTTGGCGAACGCCCACTGGGTGGGCGGCGAAGGGCTTTGAACTTCAGTTCGCGTAGCTTTCGAGGTAGCCGCACCGGCGGCAGCGAAAGCTGGCGATCGCCCGCTGCGCGGCCTTGTCCTGCTTGACCCCGGTCCAGAAGCTGCGCCGGGGCTCGCCCCCCTGCCAGGTGCTGACGGCGACCGTGCCGTGCCCCTGATCGACGACGAAGCCTTCCTCCATGGCGCCGCCGCACTTGCTGCAAGGGGCGGTCACGAGACTCCTTCCAGACGATAGTCCCGGAAGCGCTCGCGCAGGTCCTTCTTGCTGATCTTGCCGGTGCCGGTGTGCGGGATCTCGTCGACGAACTCGATCGCATCGGGCAGCCACCATTTGGCGACCTTGTCGCTCAGGTGGGCCAGCACGTCGGCGGCACACACCGCGCTGCCTTCCTTGGCCACGCAGACCAGGATCGGCCGCTCGTCCCACCTGGGATGGGGAATGCCGATGGCCGCCGCCTCGGCGATCGCCGGGTGGCCCACCGCGGCGTTCTCGAGCTCGACCGAGCTGATCCACTCGCCGCCCGACTTGATCACGTCCTTGGTGCGGTCGGTCAGTTGCAGCGTGCCGTCGGGGTGGATCACCGCGACGTCGCCGGTGTCGAACCACTGCTCCGCATCGACCGCATCCGCCTCCGCCTTGAAATAGCGCTTGATGACCCACGGCCCGCGCACCTGCAGCGCGCCGGAGGTCTTGCCGTCGCGCGGCAGCACTTTGTCGGGATCGCCGAGCTCGACGCAGCGCAGCTCGACGCCGAAGGCGGGCCGGCCCTGCTTCTGCACCAGCTCGACCTGCTCGGCGAAATCCATCGCATCCCAGTCGAACGGCGGCGATCCCGTGGTCCCGATCGGGGAAGTCTCGGTCATCCCCCAGGCATGCGCCACGCTGACGCCGTTCTTCATCAGGCGCTCGATCATGAAGCGCGGGGCCGCCGAACCGCCGATGATCGCCCGCTCGAGCTTCCCGACATCGCGCACGTCCTTGCCCTCGGCGTCGAGGTACTGGAACATCGCCAGCCACACGGTCGGCACCCCGGCCGAATGCGTGACCTGCTCGCGCTCCATCAGCTCGCACAGCACTTTGGGATCGTTGACCGCCGAATAGACGAACTTGATGCCCGGTATGGTCCCCGCCCACGGCAGGCCCCAGCTCGCCGCGTGGAACATCGGCACGACCGGGAGCATCACCGAGCGCGAATCGAAATCGAACAGGTTCGGCTGCACCCCGGTCATCGCGTGCAGCATCGTCGAGCGATGCTCGTAGAGCACGCCCTTGGGATTGCCGGTGGTGCCGCTGGTGTAGCACAGCATGCACGGGTCGCGCTCGGCCACCGGGGTCCACTGCGCGTCCCCATCGTATGCGCCGATCCAGTCCTCGAATGCCGGCGCATGCTCGCCCGAATCGAAACAGATGTAGGTCTCGACACACGGCCACTTGGCCCGCATCCGGTCGACGATCGGCTGGAACACCGCGTCGTAGAGCAGCACGCGGTCCTCCGCGTGGGTGACGATGTATTCGAGCTGGTCGTCGAACAGGCGCGGGTTGATCGTGTGCAGCACGCCGCCGACCCCCACCGCGCCGTACCAGGTGACGAGGTGGCGGCTGTGGTTCATCGCCAGCGTGGCGATCCGGTCGCCCTTGCCGATCCCCGCGGCGCGCAGCGCCTGCGTCATCCTCAGCGCGTCCCGGCGGACCCCGGCCCAGGTCGTGCGCGTCTCGCTGCCGTCCGCCCAGCGGGTCACGTGCTCGCGGTGTCCGTACTCGCGCGCCGCGTGATCGATCAGATGGGTGACGACGAGGTCCCAGTCCTGCATCGCCCCGAGGGCACTCGACGACATGCTCTTCTCCTCTCCCGGCCCGGCCGCGAAAGGGGAGCGGCTCAGGCGACCAGCCGCAGGCGAGGCGCGCGCTGGGTTGTCAGCTGCACATTGGCAAGTCCCGGGATGCTTGC
>JBGSBH010000227.1:0-3798 GCA_041730635.1 Cypionkella sp. | reverse complement strand
CGAACCGTAGAACTCCTTGATGGAGGTGATGACCGGCTTCGAGTTGATCAGGTCGTGCGGCATCGCGGAGTCGATGTCCTGGTGGACCGACATCTTCTCCTTGATCGCGCGCTCCATCCGGACGAGGCCGATGCGGAACTGGTTCTCGAGCAGCTCGCCGACCGAGCGCACGCGCCGGTTGCCGAGATTGTCGATGTCGTCCACCTCGCCCTTGCCGTCCTTGAGGCCGACCAGCTCCTTCACCACCGCCAGGATGTCCTCCTTGCGCAGCGTGGTCACGGTGTCCTCGGCATCGAGGCCCAGGCGCATGTTGAGCTTGACCCGGCTGACCGCGGAGAGGTCGTAGCGCTCGGGATCGAAGAACAGGCCCTCGAACAGCGCCTCGGCGGTTTCCTTGGTCGGCGGCTCGCCCGGGCGCATGACCTTGTAGATCGCCTCCAGGCCCTCGTCGCGGTTCTCGGCCTTGTCCACCTTCAGCGTGTTGCGGATCCACGGGCCGGTGTTGACGTCGTCGATGTCGAGCAGCTCGAGCCGATCGACCCCCGCGGCGTCGAGCTTCTCGAGGTTGTCGGGGCCGACCTCGTCGCCCGCCTCGATCCAGATCCGGCCGGTGCTCTCGTCGATCATGTCGCTCGCGGCGAAGCGGCCGAAGATCTCCTCGGTCGGGATCAGCAGCTCGGTGAGCCCGTCCTTGGCCGCCTTGTTGGCGGCGCGGGGGCTGATCTTGGTGCCGGCCGGGAACACTTCCTCGCCGGTCTTGGCGTCGACCAGCGGGAACGCTGGCTTGGCGCCGCGCCACGCCTCGGCGGCGAAGGGCACCTTCCAGCCGTCCTTCGCGCGTTCCCAGGTGACGGTGTCGTAGAAGTAGCCGAGGATGTCCTCCGCCGACAGCCCGAGCGCGTAGAGCAGCGCGGTCACCGGCAGCTTGCGCTTGCGGTCGATGCGGACGTTGACGATGTCCTTGGCGTCGAACTCGAAGTCGAGCCACGAGCCGCGGTAGGGGATCACCCGCGCGGCGAACAGCAGCTTGCCTGAAGAGTGCGTCTTGCCGCGGTCGTGATCGAACAGCACGCCCGGCGAGCGGTGCATCTGGCTGACGATGACGCGCTCGGTGCCGTTGATGATGAAAGTGCCGTTCTCGGTCATGAGCGGCATGTCGCCCATGTAGACGTCCTGCTCCTTGATATCGAGCACGGAGCGGGTCTCGGTCTCGGTGTCGACCTCGAACACGATCAGCCGCAGGGTGACCTTCATCGGTGCGGCGTAGGTGATCCCGCGCTGGCGGCACTCGACGGTGTCGTACTTGGGATCCTCGAGCTCGTAATGGACGAAGTCGAGCTCGGCGGTGCCGGCGAAGTCGCGGATCGGGAACACGCTGCGCAGCGTCTTCTCGAGGCCCGAGACGTAGCCGGTGCTCTTGTCCGAGCGCAGGAACTGCTCGTACGATTCGCGCTGGACCTCGATCAGGTTGGGCATCTGGACGACTTCGTGGATGTCGCCGAAGATGCGCCGGATGCGCTTCTTCGCGGTGCCGGTCTTGCTGTTGCGGGCCGGAGCCGGGGCCTTCGCCTGAGTAGCCATGGAGTGTGTTCGCCTTCTCGTCGCCGCCGCCCCGACGAGGGGGATGGGCGGCCGTCCAATTCGCACGAGGGTACCGGACGCCAAAAACCCGCGAGCATGGGCGCCCCTTTCGGGAGCCCCGTCGCAGGTTCGCGTCGCGATTATGGATTCGCCGCTTCCATTCCCGGGCCCGTCGCCGCGCATCGACGGACCGCGCTCGAAGCCGGCGGTCGGGCGGCGATATAGGGGGCCGACTCGGGCAAGTCAAACGCGTCGATAGCGTCCGTTGCAGCGAGCTTTAGCCGCTTGGCCACGACCAAGCACCGTTTTTCCGTTTACCGATCAATGTCTTATCGTTTTTCAATATTTATCGATTGACGATATGGTCGCGTCGCCTTATCGATAATCGGCATCAAGCATATTGGAGAACGGAAAATGACCCAGACCAACCGCAATATCGCCGCCGCGTGCATCGCCCTGCTGCTGACGCTTGCCACTTTCCAGCAGGCGATCGTGGTGCCGGCGAGCCCTGCCCCAGCCATCGCTGCCGAACTCGCCTGAAATCAAGGAGAACGCCCATGCCGTCGCTTCCAAAGGATCCCCTGCTGGTAGCCGCCCGGGTCGTGTTGACCATCACGGTCGTCTTCCTAATTATCGGGCTGGTAGCGCTCGCTATCGCCTTCGTGGCCGTGCTCACTTTCGCGCGCGCCGATCTGCTTCGTGAACTGGGTAGCGCCGGGTCTCTGACGACGAGCTACTGGCTGGTGGTCGCATTGCTTCCTCTCCTCGGAGGGATACTGCACGCCGCGCTTCGCTTCGTCTTCAACTTGCGGGCGATCGTTCGCTCTGTCGATGAGGGCGACCCGTTCCATCCCGAGAATGCCGAGCGTCTGCACCGGATGGGCTGGTTAGTGGTGAGTATCTACGTCCTCGGCATAATCGCCGGCCTGATAGGCGCGTGGCTGGTGACCTCGGTACCCGAGCTCGCGCGCGACAAGAATTTCGAGTTCGACCTCGGCGGCGGCGGCATCCTGCTGATGCTGGTGCTGTTCATCCTCGCCCGGGTGTTCCGCCACGGTGCCCGGATGCGCGACGAGCTCGAGGGGACCGTGTGATGCCGCCCGCCCCCGCCAGCGAAGAAGGAACCCGCATCGTGGTCACCCTCGACGACCTGCTCCACGCCCGCCGGATGACGCTGACCGAGCTCGCCGAGCGCGTCGGGCTGACGCTTGCCAACCTGTCGATCCTCAAGACCGGCAAGGCGCGCGCGATCCGCTTCTCGACCCTCGAGGCCATCTGCCGCGAGCTCGACTGTCAGCCGGGCGACCTCCTGGCCTATCGCCCCGAAGTCGCCGACCAGCCCGCCTGAACTCCCTGCCGGGCCGCCCCCACGGCAGCCCGGCGGGAACCTCGCTCAATTGTGGCCATTTAGGGGCGTCTGTAACCGGAGTATGACGATGAAGAAGATTGCTCTTGTCGCCGCGCTGCCTTTCGCGCTCAGCCTCGCCGCCTGTGGCGGTGACCGCGAGGCCGCCGATGGCGACGCGACCGCCGCCGAGGCGACCGACGATGCGATGGCCGCCGACACCAGCGCGGTCGGCCCGCCCGATACCAACCCCGGCGCCGGCGCCGGCACGGGTGCGGCGGGCACCGCGGGCGCCGCGGGCAGCGGCATGACCAGCGCGCAGGAAGCCGAAGTCGCCGACGAGACCGCCGAGAACCTCGAAGAGCGTGCCGACGCGGTCGAGAAGACCAACGAGGCCGAGGCCGACCGGCTCGAGGCCGAGGCCAAGCGGCTCCAGCAGGAACGCGACGCCAAGCGCTGAGCGCCGCGCGCCCCGTCGCGGGTTGACTCGCCCGCGCAATCCTCTCGCGGCCCGCCCCGCCCGGCGGGCCTCTTCGTTTATGGAAGGCGCGCGCAGGGACGTCCGTCCGAGACAGTTGGTGGCCCGGGTCTGCCGGTCCTTAATTTCCAGCCTAGACGGGGAAAAGAGATTTCCGGCCCGGGTCCTCGCGCCCAGCCTCACGGTGTTTGACGCCGCTCCTTCCCCATCGATGGACTCGCCCGCTCGCGCTTCACGCGCGCGCGGCAAGCATGAGCCGGCCGCGCCCCCGGGCGTGGCCACAGTGAAGGAGCAAGGCATGGATCGTTCGCAGAAAGCCGACGCGGTCGCCGAGCTGAGCCGGGTCTTCAACGAGGTCGGCGTGGTGGTCGTCACCCGCAACCTCGGCATGTCG
>JBGSBH010000226.1:0-3801 GCA_041730635.1 Cypionkella sp. | reverse complement strand
TGACGATCGTCAGCTATTCGATCGGCGTCGGCCTCGCGCTCGACGCGGCGGAGGCTCTCGCCGGCGAGGGCACCGACGCCGAGGTGATCGACCTGCGCACGCTCCGGCCGCTCGACAAGGAGGCCATCCTCGGGTCGCTGGCCAAGACCAACCGGCTGATCATTGCCGAAGAAGGCTGGCCGACCTGCTCGATCGCCGCCGAAGTCATGGCGATCTGCATGGAAGGGGGTTTCGATCACCTCGACGCGCCGGTGCTGCGGGTGTGCGACGAAGACGTGCCGCTGCCCTACGCCGCCAACCTCGAGAAGCTGGCGCTGATCGACGCCCCCCGCATCGTCGCCGCCGCGCGCAAGGTCTGCTACCGCGACTAGCGCACGGCCCCGTCAGGTGATGACGAAGATCGGCCGGGTCTGCGAGTAGGTGAAAGCATCGATCCGGGTGCCGCCGATGAAGCTGGGCAGCGCGTAGCTGATCGTCATCGACAGCTCGCGCGCACCGTTGACCCGGCTCGGCGAAACCTCGGTCACCGACACCGTCAGCAGCTCGGGGTTGAGCATGTACGGCGTCGAAACCGCCCGCGCCTCGATGTTGGCCTGGATCACCGAGGGTGCGATGCGGTTGTTGCGCTGATACTCGACCGCTGCAAAGCGCGTCGCATCGGTGGCCAGCGAACGCACGGCGTTGATGTTCTGCATGTAGATGCCGACCGCGACCGCGCCGAACAGCAGCGCGATGAAGATCGGCGCCAGCAGCGCGAACTCGACCACTGACGATCCGCTGCGGTCGCGCGCCCATCGGCGCAGGGAACCCAGACACCCGGTCACGAGACCTGCACCGTGCGCACGATGTTGTAGTTGAGCGGCGAGCCGATGCCGTAGCTAGTCCAGGTCGGGGTGTAGGTCTCGGTCAGCGTCAACTGCACGTACTGATAGACCGGTTTGGAGGACGGACAGTCGCTGGGCCCCGGGGCCGTGGCCAGCAAGGTCGCGGCATCGTCGCAGCGGTAACGCGGGACGATCGTCAACTGATTGGACTGAAGTCCGAGCGAGCTGACGATGATCGTCTTGAGGTCGTTCGAGCTGACCCCGCTGCCATTCGACGCCGCCAGCACGATTTCGGCCGCCTGATTGGCCGCGCTCTGCAACTGCTGCTGGCGCGACAGCATGACGCTCGCCTCGAACGCGCCGAGGGTCATCGTCGCCAGCACCGGCGCGACGATCGCGGTTTCGACCGCCATCGAGCCGGCGCGGTCGGCCCACAGCCGGCGGATCGTCCGGATCATGCTCATGCCACCAGCCTCACCCCGGAGGCCGAGGAACCGGCGCTGTTGGTCTGCGAGGCGGTGCACGTGGTGGTCACCTGTGTGCTGCCCGAGATCGACAGCGTCAGCGCCCAGAGCTGGAAGCAGAGCGGCGTGGTGTTCGAATTGCCGTTCACCGTGAGATTGCCGTTGGGCAGATAGATCGTCCCGCGCACCGAGACGTCGGCGTTGCCGTTCAGCTGGTGGCTGACCTCGCTCGTCTGCCCGGTCTTGTCCTCGTAGACCAGCATGCCGGCGTAGAGGTTCTTGTACGGCTCGTTGGCGGTACCGACGAAGTCGGCGGCTTCCATCGGCGTCAGGTTGACGATGCCGCCATTGCCGCTGCCGCCCATCTTCAGCACGGCGCCGTTGCGCAGCACGAACATCACCCCGGTGCCGGTGATGTTGCCCTTGTTGCTGGTAAGATCGAGCGTCCCGCCGTCGATCACGTAGACGCCTTTGTTCATCGTCACCTGGCAGGTCACGTCGAAACCGCCGGTGTAGCGGCCGGGGTTAAGGGTGACCGCGGTCTTTCCGCTCGCGGGGCAGTTCAGCGTCTTGGCCGCCTCGCTCGGCGGAGCGGGCGCGGGAAGGCTGTCGAACGGATTTTCCATCGTGGTGGCGTTTTCGGTCACCTTGCTCTGCAAGCTGGTCGGCACGTCGGCGGTGCCGCAGGTGACGATGCTGTTGGTGTTGACCGTGCTCGATCCGCCGATCTGGATCGCATTCGGCTCGCACGACAGCGCCCCGAGGCCGCAGTTGGCGGTGACTTGCGCGTTGCCCCCTACGACGAAAGTGCTCCCCTGGTTCTTCTTCAGGGTCATCAGGCAGGCCTGGTAGGTCCCGCCCTGCGCGAAGCTGGCCTGCGCCCGCGCGGTAACCGTCAGGCTGTCGTTGATCAGATAGCCGCTGAACGGCAGGCGCTTGGTCACGCGCGAGGTGACGATCACGCTGTTGTTGCTGCCGCCGCCGTAGCTGCCGAGCTGCACCACCGGCGTCGCATCGATGTCGGCGGTGTAGACCTGGTTGGCGTTGTATTCCTGCAGCGCGCGGGTGGCGTACTTGTTCGAGTTGGGATTGTAGGCCAGCGTCCATGCGCCGGCGATCGCGGCCTGGTCGACCGAATGCTGCAGCTCGCGCTTCCAGATATAGAGCTGCGCCATGTCCACCGCGTAGCCGGTGGCGCCGATGAGAACCGGCATGCCGAGGGCCACGATCGCCATCGCATTGCCCGATCGACATCCGCTGAGGCCCGCGAGGATTCGCTTGATCTTGCCGCTCATAGTCGTCTCGCGCATCTGTGTCCGTAATAGCGCATAGCCTCCGGGGGTAATCGACCGGTCAAATCCTATGGTTAATCAGAACTTTCCTGACCCGGGCCAGGCGGGCGCGCTGCCGCCGGAATGGCGGATCGCGCTCGCCTATACCCTGCCGGCGCAGCGCCCCGCCCTGGCGGCGCTGGTGCAGCTCGACACCCGGCTGGGCGAAGCGGTCGCCCGCGCGCGCGAGCCGCTGCTGGGGCAGGTGCGCCTCGCGTGGTGGCGCGAGCGGCTGTCCGATCCGGTCGGGCCCCGCACCCGCGGCGAGCCGCTGCTGGAGCGGGTGCAGGCCCACTGGGGCTCTCGCGCCGCCACGCTCGTGCCGCTGGTCGACGGGTGGGAGGAACGGCTGGGGGAGCCGCCGCTCGAGCTCGCGCCCATCGCCGGGTTCGCCGATGGACGGGGCCGCGCGCTGGCCGCATTCGCCGAGCTTGCGGGCGCCGGCGCGAAGGGCAACGCAGCTTTCGCGGCGGGGAAGCGGTGGGCGCTGGCCGAGCTCGCCGCCCGAACAGCACGCCCCGGAGAACGCGCCGCCGCGGCCGAGCTCGCGCGCGCGCTCGCGCTGCCGGGCCGGTTGCCACGCGCGTTGCGCGGGATCGCGGTGATCGACGGCCTCGCAGCCCGCGCGCTTCGAACGGGGCAGCCGCTGCTCGCCGGGCGCGGAGCGCCGCTTGCGGCCTTGCGGCTTGGCATGCTCGGGCGTTAGCCTATGATGCGGGGCATGGGTCGGGAGCCATGAGCAGGCTGGTACTGGGCGCGGTGCTCGCGCTGCTGTTCGCCGCGATCGGATTGTTCTGGTGGCAGGGACGGGCCGAAGTCGAGCACGGCGCGCCGCCGCCGATGCCGGAGCCGGCGACGCCGGCGCCCGATACCCTGCCGACCGCCGAACCCGGCGACTTGCGCGGGCCCGAGCCGCCGGAGGCGACCGAGCTTACGCGCGAGGAGCAGCGCTTCTTCCGCTACGATCGCAACCGCGACCGGCGGATCACTCGCAACGAGATGCTGTCCACCCGCAGCCAGGCCTTTCGCAGGCTCGACAAGGACGGCAACAACTTGCTCGATTTCGAGGAATGGGCGGTCGCCACCGTGCAGCGTTTCGATGGGGCCGACGCCAATCGCGACCGCGAGCTCGACCTCACCGAGTTCGTCCGCACGATGCCCCGGCCGGCCCGGCGGCCGGCC
>JBGSBH010000225.1:0-3803 GCA_041730635.1 Cypionkella sp. | reverse complement strand
ATCGGGATCAGCGCAAGGTCCTGGAACAGCAGGACCGAGAACGCCCGCTCGCCGAACGGGGTGCGCAGCCGCCCCGAGGATTGCAGCATCGGCAGCACCTGCGCGGTGGAGGACAGCGCCAGCGGCAGGCCGATCGCCAGCGCCGCCGCCCAAGTAAACCCGGTGACGAGTCCGATCGCCGCGGTCAGCGCGGCGCCGCACAACAGGACTTGCGCCAGCCCGAGCCCGAAGATCTCGTGCCGCATCCGCCACAGCCGCGCCGGCGCCAGCTCGAGCCCGACGACGAACAGCAGCAGCACGATGCCGAGCTCGGCGAAGGCGATCATGCTTTCGGCCTCGCCGACGAGTCCGAGCACCTGCGGCCCGATCAGCGCGCCGGCGACGAGATAGCCGAGCGTCGCCCCCAGCCCCAGCCGGCGGAACAGCAGCACGAAGGCGAGCGCAAAGCCGAGCATGACCACCCCATCGCGCAGAAAATGCGGGGCGGCGGCGTGCTCCATCAAATCGTCTTCAGGTAAGCGATCACCTCGGCCCGCTTGGCCGGGTCCTTGAGCCCGGGATAGACCATCTTGGTGCCCGGCACGGTTTGCATCGGGCGTTCGAGGAATCGGTCGAGCGTCGCGTCGTCCCAGGTGAGGCCGGAGGCCTTCATCGCCCCGCTGAAGGCATAGCCGGGGATCTCGCCGGCCTTGGTGCCGTGGACGCCGGCGAGCGAGGGTCCGACCCCGTGCTTGCCCGGCGCGACGGCGTGGCACGTCTTACACTGCACGAACGCCGCCGGCGCCCGGGCGAGCGCGGCGTCGGCCGCTGGCGCTGGCGCTGCGTCTGTCGCGCCGGCCGCAGGCGCAGCGTCTTCCCCGGCCGGCTCGCCGCAGGAAGCCACGGCGAACGCCAGCGCGGCGACGGTCAAAACCCGGATCATGCGTGAACCCCCTCGTTGCGGCAACAGCCGAACATCCTGTCCGAGCTTCTACGCCCTCGCGCCCCCGCGTCAAAGTGCGAGGTTGGCGCGCAACCCGATCATGTCGATCCCCGGGTTCTGCTGGCGGTCGAACAGCCGCGCATTGGAGATATGCACCCAGCTCGCCTCTAGGCTGAGCCGCGGCGCGATCGCCAGGCCCAGCGCCAGCTCGGGCGCGAACAGCACGCGGCTGCCCAGATCGGTGCGCAGGCCGGTCGCCGGATCGACCCGGTCGCGCGGCGCGTTGTGGACCACCAGCCCGATCCCGGGCCGGACGTAAGCCCCGCCGATCCCGAACTTGCGGCCGACCCCCGCGCCGACGAAGTCGGTCCCCCCGTCGGCGCTGTTGAGGGAGCCGAACACGTAGGGCTCGATCCGCGCGACCGGCACGACGGGATCGAGCCGGTAGCCGAGCTGCAGATCGACCCCGCGCTCGTTGGTGTCGAGCGTGAACGGGGTGTCGACCGCGTGCTTGTATACGCCGCCGTAGAGCTCGCCCGCCCGGGCAGGAGAGGCGAGGAGGACGAGCGCCGCGGCGGCGGCGATGCTGAGCGAACGGAACATCCACCGCGCTTGGCTGTGGCAAGCTTGCCGCAAGCTGAAAGCAAATCGCCGAAGGGGCGAGCTTGGCCTTTGTCGGCCGGGCCGCCGCGCCTATCCGGGCCGGCTTTATGTCCGACGCAGCCATCGTGACGCGCAAGGCCGCCTGGCGCAGCGAGATCGCTGCGACGCTGGCGCTCGCCTGGCCGCTGGCGGCGGCGAACCTGTTGCAGATGATGGTCTGGGCGATCGACGTGATGTTCATCGCCCGGCTCGGCACCGTTCCGCTCGCCGCGGCGAGCCTGTCCTTCGCATTGTTCGGCACGCTGATGTGGTCGCTGACCGGCCTAACCGGCATGGTCTCGGCGCTGATCGCCGCGGCCCTCGGGCGCGGTACCGGGGTGGTGCGCGAGGTTCGCCGGGCGACCCGCATGGCGCTGTGGCTGGCGGTGATCGCCGGCGCGCTGCTCGCGGCGCTGATGTATGCCGGCGAGGCGGTCATGCTCGCCACCGGGCAGGACGCCGAAATATCGGCCCTCGCCGGGGACTTCCTCGCGGTGCTCGGGTGGGCCGGCATCCCGATGCTGCTGAGCAACGTGCTGCGCAGCTACGTCTCCGCGCTCGGCCGGCCGACCTTCGCCACCGCGGTGGTCGCGCTGCAGGTCGCCGTCGCCGCCCTCGCCAACTACATGCTAGTGTTCGGCAAGCTCGGCGCGCCCGAGCTGGGCGTCTTCGGCTCGGCGCTCGCCAGCAGCATCACCGCCTGGCTCGGGGTTCTGGCCTACATCGCGCTGATCCGATGGGACCGCCGGCTGCACCGCTTCCGCATCTTCGGTCGCTGGTGGAGCCCCGACTGGGCGCAGTTCAAGCGGCTGATCGTGCTCGGGGTACCGGTGGTGCTCACGATCGTCGCCGAAGCCGGGCTGTTCAACAGCGCGGCGTTCATGATGGGGCGGATCGGCGCCGCCGAGCTCGCCGGCCATACGGTGGCGCTGCAGCTCGCCGCGTTCGCCTTCCAGGTGCCGTTCGGGGTCGCCCAGGCGGCGGCGATCCGCGTCGGCTACCATTACGGAGCCGGCGACCGCGAGGGGATCGCGCGGGCGGGCTGGTCGGCGATCTTCGTCGGCACCGGCTTCATGCTCGTGACCGCGGCGGCGATGCTGCTGGCGCCGCACGCGCTGATCGCGCTCTACATCGATCCGCGCGCGCCGGAGAACGCGGCGATGGTCGGCTTCGCCGTCGCCTATCTCAAGGTCGCGGCGGCGTTCCAGCTGTTCGACGGGTTTCAGGCGGTCGCCGCGGGGAGCTTGCGCGGGCTGCAGGATACCCGCGTGCCAATGTGGATCGCGGTGATCGGGTATTGGGTTCCCGGCCTTGCGACGATGTTATGGCTCGGCTTCGCGACGCCGCTCGCCGGGTTCGGCATCTGGATCGGGCTGCTGGTCGGGCTGGTGGTGGTGGCCGCGGGCCTCCTCGCGCGCTGGCTGCTGCGCGCCCGCCTCGGCCTGCTGCCCGCCTGAACAATTCTTCAGGTGCACCGCTTGACGGTGCTCGCCCGCACACTAAATGCGCCGCGCTGGCACTCGACACGATCGAGTGCCAAGGGATTCTATCATCAACCAGGAGTCTAGCGACATGGCATTCCGTCCGTTGCACGACCGCGTTCTCGTCCGCCGCATCGAGGCCGACAGCAAGACCGCCGGCGGCATCATCATCCCCGACAGCGCGCAGGAAAAGCCGAGCGAGGGCGAGATCGTCGCGATCGGCGACGGCGCGCGCGACGAGGACGGCGAGCGCATCCCGCTCGACGTGAAGCCCGGCGACCGCGTGCTGTTCGGCAAGTGGAGCGGCACCGAAGTCAAGATCGACGGCGAAGACCTGCTGATCATGAAGGAAAGCGACATCATGGGGATCGTCGGCTGATCCGTGATCTCCGGTCAACTTCCAGTGAACTTTGAAATTCTGCGATAAGGAAACATCATCATGGCTGCCAAGGACGTGAAGTTCAGCCGCGACGCGCGCGAACGGATTCTCGCCGGCGTCGACACCCTCGCCAACGCCGTCAAGGTCACGCTCGGCCCCAAGGGCCGCAACGTCGTGATCGACAAGAGCTTCGGCGCCCCGCGCATCACCAAGGACGGCGTCACCGTCGCCAAGGAGATCGAGCTCAAGGACAAGTTCGAGAACATGGGCGCGCAGATGCTGCGCGAAGTCGCCTCGAAGACCAACGACCTTGCCGGTGACGGCACCACCACCGCCACCGTGCTCGCCCAGGCGATCGTGCGCGAAGGCATGAAGTCGG
>JBGSBH010000224.1:0-3811 GCA_041730635.1 Cypionkella sp. | reverse complement strand
CTGCGATTGTGCGGCGCGGACGACGAGCGATCGGTCGAATTGTCGGATGATGTCTGCACCGGGTTGCAGCTCGCGAATTTCTGGCAGGATGTCGCTCGCGATGCGGACATCGGCCGAACTTATCTGCCGATTGAGGACTGTGAACGGTTCGGCTATTCGCGGCATGATTTGGCTGAGCGAATCACGAACGAAGCATTTTTGAAGACGATGCAGTTTCAAGTCGAACGAGCTCGCGGGCTGTTGTTATCCGTTCGCGAACTGGCTCCCCGTCTGTCAGGGCGACTGCAAGTGGCGATCGACTTGTTCGGCGAAGGAGGTTTGAAAATCTGTGATCGGATCGAAGCGATCGGCTTCCATGTTTGGGAACAGCGACCAATTGTCACGAAATTGGATGCGATCGGACTGCTCGTGAAGTGCTTGAGCCGCGCGATGTTTCGTCCGTTACGGAATCGAGCCTCAATATCTCCCGTTTCTGAAGTTGTGAGACATCGGTCTGAACGCGATCGTTCCACCTCGCGAAAGGTCGTGGAATGAGTCGTACTCCGTTGGACGATTGCTTCGACCAGTGCGAGCGGCTGACGAAGCGAACGGCTGGGAATTTTTATTACTCGTTCCTCGGCCTGCCGACTCCGCAGTATCGAGCGATGTGTGCGCTTTACGCTTTCATGCGCGTGACGGACGACTGGGGAGATGAGACCGATCAGACGATTGCTCAGCGGATCGCCGCGTTGGAGGCTTGGCGACAATCGCTCAATGATGCGTTGTGTCCTGAATGGACGCCGCTCGAAATAACCAATTGGTCTGACGAAGCTCGCATGGTGTTGCCTGCAATTGGTCGCGCGACCGCCGGGCCTTTTCACTACGGGAGGACAAGATGCCGCTTTCGCTTCACGATGCGATCATTCCCAACTGGCTGCAGCAGCTCCAGGCGACCGAGCGCCTGCTGGCCAGAGCCCGGGAGTGGGCCGAGGAGCAGGGGATCGGCGAGCGCGAGCTGCTCACCGCGCGGCTGGCGGAGGATATGCTGCCGCTCGCTTACCAGCTCAAGAGCTGCCGCGAGCATTCGGCGGGGGCGATCGCCAAGTGCCGCGAAGGGGTGTTCTCCCCGGCGATGGACCCGCCGCCGCTGACTTATGCCGAGCTCGGCGCCAGGCTGGCCGAGGCGATCGCAGCGCTCGAGGCGCTCGACCCGGCCGAGCTCGAGGACATGGCGCCGCGCGACATGGCCTTCGTGATGGGCGACCTGCGGCTCGAATTCACCGTGCAGGACTTCCTGCTCAGCTTCTCGACCCCCAACCTCTATTTCCACGCCGCGACCGCCTACGACATCCTGCGGATGAAGGGCATGCCGATCGGCAAGCGCGACTTCATGGGGCGCCTGCGCATCAGGCGCGGCTGATCACGGCGCGCCGGCGAACCAGATGGTGTGGCGCGGCCCCTTGTTGCCCGGCCGCGCGCGCACCACGCGCTCCTCGACCGCGAAGCCGGCGTCCTGCAGCCGGCGGGTGAACCTGGGGTCGGGGCGGCCGACCATACCGCCAGCACCCCGCCCGGGGCCAGCGCGGCGCGCGCCCGGGCGAGACCGGTGCGGGTGTAGAGCCGCTCGTTGCCGGTGCGGACGATCCCGTCGGGGCCGTTGTCGACGTCGAGCAGGATCGCGTCGTAGCGCGCGCTCGTGCCGTCCACCGCATCGTCGATGGCCGCGGCCACGTCGCAGGGCGCGATCGTCAGCCGCGGATCGCCCAGCGTGTCGCCGGTGAGGTGCGCGAGCGGCCCGCGCGCCCACTCGATGATCTCGGGCACGATCTCGGCGACGGTGACACGGCCGCCGGGCCCCATCGCGGCGAGCGCCGCGCGCAGGGTGAAGCCCATGCCGTAGCCGCCGACCAGCAGCCGCGGGTCGGGCTTGCCGAGCCGCTCGAGCGTCAGCACCGCGAGTTGCTCTTCGGAAAAGCGCATCCGCGTGCCCATCAGCTCCTCGCGGCCGAGCATGACGACGTGGTCCCCGCCGTGCCGCACCAGCGTCAGCGTCTCGCCGCCGGGGATGCGCGCGCTGGCGATCGTTTCGCGGGGGAGCATGCGGTCTCCTTAGAAAAACACCCGTTCGTGTCGAGCGCAGTCGAGACACGGGAGCGCAGGGCCCACGTCTCTCGACTTCGCGCGAGACGAACGGAGATGGAATCGAGAGGCAAGAAGGGCCGCCGGATCGCTCCGACGGCCCCTTGTCCATCTGCGCGCCCCAGCGCAGGCTGGGGCCTCAGGCATGGGAGCGCCCTTCGGCCTGAGGTCCCCGCCTGCCCGAGGGGCAGTTTATCCGGAGCGGCCGGCCCGCCGGCCAGCCGAAGGGCGGGGACTCACTGTCTGGTCAGTCCTTGAGGAAGTCGGGGATATGGCTTTCGCCGCCCGAGCGTTCCTCGCGGTCGCGACGGGGGCCGCGATCGCCGCCATCGCGGCGCGGGCCGCGGTCGCCGCCGTCGCGGCGCGGGCCGCGATCGCGATCACCGCGGGGCCCCCGGCGGTCGCCGCCCCGGTCACCACGGTCGCCGCGAGGCTCGCGGGGTTCGCGCGGGGGACGGGTGTCCTCCAGCTCCTCGCCGGTTTCCTGGTCGACCACCCGCATCGACAGGCGCACCTTGCCGCGCGGGTCGATCTCGAGCACCTTGACCTTCACTTCCTGGCCTTCGGAGACGACGTCGGTCGGCTTCTCGACCCGCTCGTTCTTCATCTCGCTGACGTGGACGAGCCCGTCCTTGCCGCCCATGAAGTTCACGAACGCGCCGAAATCGACGATGTTGACCACCTTGCCGCTGTAGATCTTGCCGACCTCGGCTTCCTCGACGATGCCGAGGATCCACTTCCGGGCGGCTTCGATCTGGTTCACGTCGCTCGACGAGATCTTGATGATCCCCTCGTCGTCGATGTCGACCTTGGCGCCGGTCTCGGCGACGATCTCGCGGATCACCTTGCCGCCGGTGCCGATGACGTCGCGGATCTTCGACTTGTCGATGGTGATCGTCTCGATCCGCGGGGCGTGCGCCGACAGCTCGGTGCGCGCCTCGCCCAGCGCCTTGGTCATCTCGGCGAGGATGTGCGCGCGGCCGGCCTTGGCCTGCTCGAGCGCCTTTTCCATGATCTCGCGGGTGATCCCCGCGACCTTGATGACCATCTGCAGGCTGGTGATGCCCTCGGAGGTGCCGGCGACCTTGAAGTCCATGTCGCCGAGGTGATCCTCGTCGCCGAGGATGTCGGACAGCACGGTGAACTCCTCGCCTTCGAGGATCAGGCCCATCGCGATGCCCGAAACCGGCCGGGTGATCGGCACGCCGGCATCCATCAGCGCGAGGCTGCCGCCGCAGACGGTCGCCATCGAGCTCGAGCCGTTGGACTCGGTGATGTCCGACACCACGCGGACCGTGTAGGGGAAGTCCTCCTTGCTCGGCAGCACCGCGCGCAGCGCCCGCCAGGCGAGCTTGCCGTGGCCGGTGTCGCGCCGGCTGGGCGCGCCGAAGCGGCCGACTTCACCGACCGAGTACGGCGGAAAGTTGTAGTGCAGCATGAAGTTCGAATACGACAGGCCCTCGAGCCCGTCGATCATCTGCTCGGCATCCTTGGTGCCGAGCGTGGTGGTGCAGATCGCCTGCGTCTCGCCGCGGGTGAACAGCGCCGAGCCGTGCGCGCGGGGCAGGATGTGGACCTGCGATTCGATCGGGCGGACCTGGTCGGTCTTGCGGCCGTCGATGCGCTTGCCGTCCCTGAGGATCGCGCCGCGAACCACGTCCGCCTCGACCTTCTTGGTCAGCTTGATCGCGGT
>JBGSBH010000223.1:0-3775 GCA_041730635.1 Cypionkella sp. | reverse complement strand
CGCGAGGCGCCCGAGCTGGCGCTGCGGGCGATCGCCGGGCTGCCCGCGCTCGGTGCGCCGACGCACCTCGTGGTGGCGAGCTGCACCGGCTTCGTCGCGCCCGGGATCGACCAGATCATCGCCCGCCGGCTGGGCCTCGCCGGTGATGTCGAGCGGGTGCTGATCGGCTTCATGGGCTGCTATGCCGCGGTCACCGCGCTCCGGACCGCGCGCCACATCGTCCGCTCGCAACCCGATGCCCGGGTGCTGGTGGTCACGGTCGAGCTTTCCAGCCTCCACCACCAGGAGGAGATGGACTTGGAGCCGCTGCTGATGGGCGCCCAGTTCGGCGACGGCGCGGCGGCGGCGATCGTCACCGACGGCGAGCCGGGGCTCGAGCTCGGCGAGGGCATCTCGGCCGCGCTGGAGGACAGCGCGGAGCTGATTACCTGGCGCATCGGCGACACCGGCTTTCACATGCGGCTGTCGGGCGAGGTGCCGGGGCGGATCGCCGCCGCGCGGGCCGACCCGGCGGTGCAGGCGCGGATCACCGGCGGTGTACCCGCGGAGCAAATCGAGGCGTGGGCGGTCCACGCCGGCGGGCGCTCGATCCTCGGTGCGGTCGAGAAGGGGCTGCACTTGTCGCCCACCGCGCTCGACGATTCGCGCGAGGTCCTGCGGACCTGCGGCAACATGAGTTCCTCGACGCTGATGTTCGCGCTGAAGCGGATCCTGCGGCACCGGCCGGCGAGCGGGGTGGCGCTCGCGTTCGGCCCGGGGCTGGCGATTGAAGGCTTCGGCTTCGGCTGGCGCGATGCTCGCTGAGCGCGCCACGCGCGAGGAGCTGATGGACGACCCGGCGCTCGATGCCGCGACCTACACCGCGGTGCTGCATGACCTCGCGCGGGTCGACACGGTCACGCTGGCGCGCCGGCCGACCTTGCGCTTCCTGGCGCGCGCGATCGGCCCGCGCCGGAGCTTCACCCTGCTCGACGTCGGCTTCGGCGACGGCGACATGCTGCGCGCGATCGCCCGCTGGGCGCGGCGGCGCGGAATCAACGCGCGGCTGGTGGGGATCGACCTCAACCCGCGCAGCGTCGCCGCCGCGCGCGAAGCCACGCCGCCCGAGATGGCGATCGACTATCGCACCGGCGATTATGCGGACTTGGCCGGCGAGGGGTGGGACTGCGTGATCTCCAGCCTGGTCGCGCACCATATGCGCCGCGGCGAGCTGGTCGCGTTCCTGCGCTTCATGGACCGCGAGGCGGCGGCCGGGTGGCTGGTCAACGACCTCCACCGCCACGGCCTCGCCTATGCCGGCTGGCCGCTGCTCGCCCGGCTGATGCGCTGGCACCCGATCGTCCGCCACGACGGGCGCCTGTCGATCGCCCGGTCCTACCGCCCCGGCGAATGGCCGGCGATCCTCGCCGAAGCCGGGGTGGAGGGCGCCCGGGTCTATCGCCAGTTCCCGTTCCGGCTGTGCGTCGCCAGGCACCGCTGATCCTCGGCGCCGGGCCGGCGGGGAGCGCCGCGGCGATCACGCTGGCGCGGGCGGGGGCGGCGCCGACGCTGCTCGACCGCGACGAGGAAGTGGGCGACGCGCTGTGCGGGGGGTTCCTGAGCTGGCGGACCGCCGCGCGGTGGCCGACGGCGCACGCCTCGCGATCGACCGCGCGCGCAGCCTCGCCCCGGGGGTCGGCGCCGGCGACTCGCGCGAGTGGCCGGCTGAAACGATCTTCCTCGCCAGCGGCAAGCACGACGTGCGCGGCGCCGCCCGCCCGCGCGACGATGCCGACCCTGCGCTGGGCCTGCGCCTGCGCCTGCGCGCGGGCGACCGCCTGCGCGCGCTGCTCGCGGGGCGGATCGAGCTGCACTTGTTCCGCGGCGGCTACGCCGGGATCGTGCTGCAGGAAGACGGCACCGCCAACGTCTGCCTGGCGCTGCGCAAGTCGCTGCTCGCCGAGGCCGGGGGTGATCCGCGCGCGCTGCTTAGCGAACTCGCCGCGCAACACCCGCATTTCGGCGAACGGATCGCGCGCGCGCCGGCGGGTCTTCCGATCGATACCGTCGGTGCGGTCCCTTACGGCTGGGTCGCGCGCGCGGCCGAGGAGGGCATCTGGCGGTTGGGCGACCAGGCCGCGGTGATCCCGTCGCTCGCCGGCGAAGGGATGGCGATCGCGCTCGCCAGCGGCGCGGCCGCGGCGCGGGCCGGGCGCGCCGGCGCGAGCGCGGCCCGCTTCCAGGCCGCCTTCGCCGCACGGGCCAAGCGGCCGGTGCGGATCGCCGGCCTCATCTGGCGGATGGCCGAGCGGGAGTCGGGCGGGCGGCTGCTGCGCACGCTCGCCGGCAGCGCCCCCGCGCTCGCCCGCGCGGCGATGGCGCTGACGCGAATAGAGTGAATCCCTGCGCAGGCGGGGATTTCAGGCGGGGCAGCGCAAGGCGGCCCGAGGCCCCCGCCTTCGCGGGGGCGCACTTACAACTTCACCACCCAGCCGTGCGGATCGGGCGCGAGCCCGCGCTGGATCGCGACCAGCTTCTCGCGCAGCTTCTGCGTTAGCTGGCCGGGGCCGCCCGAGCCGACGGTGAATTCGAAATCGGGGCCGGCGACTTTGCCCACCGGGGTGACCACCGCGGCGGTGCCGCAGGCCATCGTCTCGATCAGCCGGCCGCTTGTCGCATCCTCGCGCCACTGGTCGATCGCGTAGCGCTCCTCGCGGATCGTCAGCCCTTCGTCCCTGAGCAGCGCGATCAGGCTGTCGCGGGTGACCCCAGGCAGGATCGTGCCGCCGAGCGGGGGGGTGATCACGCTGCCGTCCGCGAACACGAAGAACAGGTTCATGCCGCCCAGTTCCTCGATCCAGCGGCGCTCAACCGCGTCGAGTAACACCACCTGGTCGTGCCCCTTGGCGATCGCCTCGGCTTGCGGGACAAGGCTGGCGGCGTAGTTGCCCCCGGTCTTGGCCGCCCCGGTGCCGCCAGGCGCGGCGCGCACGTAGTCCTGGCTGACCCAGATCGACACCGCCGGCGCCCCCGACTTGAAGTAGTTGCCGACCGGGCTGGCGATGACGAGGAACTTGTATTCGCGCGCCGGGCGCACCCCGAGAAACGGTTCGGAGGCGAACATGAACGGGCGCAGGTACAGCGAGCCGCCGTCGAGGGTGGGAAACCAGGCCGCATCCTGCAGCACGAGACGGCGGCAGGCGTCGACGAACACGTCCTCGGGCAGGCGCGGCATCGCCAGCCGGTCGGCCGAGGCGTTGAGCCGGCGCGCGTTCACTTCCGGGCGGAACAGCGCCAGGCTGCCGTCGGGATGGCGATAGGCCTTGAGCCCTTCGAAGATCTCCTGCGCGTAGTGCAGCACCGCGCACGCGGGATCGAGCACCAGCGGCTCGCGCGGGCCGATCCGCGCGGAGTGCCAGCCCCGCTCGGCATGGTAGTCGATCGTCACCATGTGATCGGTGAAGACGTTGCCGAAGCCGGGATCGGCCACCGCTCTCGCGCGGGTCTCGGCCGGCACGGGCGCGGGGTGGGGCAGGTGCGCAAAATCCATGGCCCAGGCGGTTACGGCGGCACGGGGGCGCGCGCAAGTCGGCCGGCCTGGCGAGCGCGGAAGGTCAGGCGATGGATTGCTTCCCCGGCTCAAGGCAGTGGTTGCAATGACGAGCGAGAGCGCAAGGGTCCCCCGCCCCGCCCTCGTCATGGCGAGGCGCCGTAGGCGCCGCGGCCACCCCTCGGCGCGCGGCGCGGGGGAGGCGAGGGTGGGAGATGGATTGCTTCCCCCGGCTCAAGGCCGGGG
>JBGSBH010000222.1:0-3821 GCA_041730635.1 Cypionkella sp. | reverse complement strand
AGCTCGATCCGATCAGCATCGCCTACGCGCTGTGCGCCGGCATCCCAGAGAACGCCATCGTCGTCGACGAGAGCCTCACGAGCGGGCGCGAGTCGATGAGCTACACGCTCGGTGCGCGGCCGCACGACATGATCAACAACCTCGGCGGCTCGATCGGCTACTCGCCGCCGGTCGCGACCGGCGCGGCGCTCGCCTGCCCCGACCGGCGGACGATCTGCCTGGTCGGCGACGGCAGCGCGATGTACACGATCCAGGCGCTGTGGACCCAGGCGCGCGAGAGCCTGCCGGTGACCACCGTGGTCTTCGCCAACAACACTTACAACATCCTCAAGGCCGAGTACGCCAACATGGGCGCGGGCGAGTGGCCGAGCGCGGCGGCGCTGACGATGATCGACATCGACAACCCCGCGATCGACTGGCTGGCGATGGGCCGGGCGATGGGAGTCCCGGGGGTCGAAGTCGATACCGCGGAAGGGCTGGCGAAGGCGCTGGTCGACGCCAACGGCGAAGCGGGGCCGCGGCTGATCGCGGTCAAGCTCGCCTGATGGGTCCCGCAGCGCTCGACGCGGCCGATCCGCTACGCGGATTTCGCCAGCGTTTTCATCTCCCCGAGGGGGTGATCTACCTCGACGGCAATTCGCTCGGCTGCCTGCCGAAGGCGACGCCCGAGCGCGTTGCCGAGGTGGTCCGGGACGAGTGGGGGACGGGCCTGGTCGGGTCGTGGAACCGCGCCGGCTGGGTGGAGGCGCCGCGCCGGATCGGCGACAAGATCGCCCGCCTGATCGGTGCGGACGAGGGCGAAGTGGTCGCCTGCGATTCGACTTCGGTCAATGTTTTCAAGGCGCTCGCCGCGGCGCTGTCGCTGAGGCCGGGGCGCGCGACGATCCTCTCGGAGACCGGCAACTTCCCCACCGACGTTTACATGATGCAGGGGCTGGAGGCGCTCACCGGCGGCAAGGTGCGTGCACAACTGGTTCAACCTGCCGATATCGAGGCTTCGATCGGCCCGGATACCGCCGCAGTGCTGCTGACCCAAGTCCACTACCGCAGCGGCCGGGTGCGCGACCTGGTGGATACCACCGCTGCGATCCGGGCCCGGGGCGCGCTGGCAATCTGGGACCTCAGTCATTCGGCCGGCGCGATCCCGGTCGACCTCAACGCCGCAGGTGCCGACTTCGCCGTCGGCTGCGGCTACAAGTTTTTGAACGGCGGGCCGGGTGCGCCCGGGTTCCTGTTCGCGGCGAAGCGCCACCAGGCGGCGGCGCGGCCGGCGCTGTCGGGTTGGTTCGGGCACGCCCGGCCGTTCCGCTTCGAGGATATCTACGCGCCGGCGGCGGGGATCGAGCGGTTCCTCGTCGGCACCCCGCCGATCCTCGGCCTCGCCGCGCTCGAGGTGGGGGTGGACCTGTTGCTCGAAGCCGACATGGCGGCGGTACGCGCCAAGTCGATCGCGCTGGGCGAGCTGTTCGCCGCGCGAATGGCACCGCTCTGCGCCGCGCACGGCTTCGCGCTCGCCAGCCCCGCCGGTCCGGCCGAGCGCGGCAGCCAGATCGCCTATGCCCACCCGGAGGCCTATCCGATCATGCAGGCGCTGATCGCGCGCGGCGTGGTCGGCGACTTCCGCGCGCCCGACGTGCTCCGCTTCGGGCTGACCCCGCTCTATACCTCGTTCGTCGAGATCGCCGCCGCGGTCGACACCCTCGCGGCGGTGATGGCCGAGCGGGCGTGGGACCGGCCCGAATACAGGGTGCGCGCCGCGGTGACCTAGGTTAGGCTGGCGGCATGACGGCCCCGACCACCGAATGGACGCTGGCCGGCCACGGCGGGGTGCCCCTCCATGCGCAGGGATGGCTGCCCGAGGGGCCTGCGCGCGACGTGATCGCCATCGCCCATGGCTATGCCGAGCACGGCGGGCGCTACGGCAATCTGGTCGAGCGGTTAGTTCCGCGGGGCTACGCGCTCTACGCGCTCGATCACCGGGGGCATGGCCGTTCGGGCGGCCAGCGCGCGCGGGGCGCCCGCCTGCAATGGGTAATCGAGGACTTCCACCGCTTCGTCGGCGAGGTCCGCGCGCAGCACGGTGGGCGGCGGGTGAAGCTCATCGGCCATTCGATGGGCGGCAACGTCGCCTTCGGCTACGCGCTGCGCTGGCCGGAAGACCTGTCGGGCCTGATCCTTTCCGGCCCGCTGATCGGCGGGAGCGCGCCGGCCGCGCAGCGGTGGCTGGTGAAACTGCTGTCGGCCATCGCGCCGGGCCTCGGCACCGTCGCGCTACCGCCCGAGGCGGTCAGCCGCGACCCTGCGGTGGTGGAAGCCTACAAGGCCGATTCGCTGGTCACCATCGGCAAGGTGCCCGCGCGCACCGCGCACGAACTGTTCGCGCCGTTGCCCAGCTACCTGCGCGATGCCCCCCGGATGAAGGTGCCGGTACTGGTTCAGCACGGCGAGGCGGACGCGCGGGTGCCGCTGGCCGGCGTAAAGCCGACGCTGGATGCGATCGGCGCGAGCGACAAGACGGTGATCACTTATCCCGGCCTGTTTCACGAGGTCTACAACGAGCCGGAGAGGGACCAGGTGATCGGCGATTTGCTGCGGTGGCTGGAGGGGCACCCACCCTCAGCCTGACCCCACCATCGTCACCCCGGGCTTGAGGTTGCGGGTGGAAATCGGAGCGGGGATAGGACCGCTATCGATTCAGCCGCCCCTCGATCAGCGCATCGACCACGCTCGGGTCGGCGAGCGTGGTCGTGTCGCCCATCGCGCCCAGCTCGTTTTCGGCGATCTTGCGCAGGATGCGGCGCATGATCTTGCCTGAGCGGGTCTTCGGCAGGGCCGGGGTGAAGTGGAGGTGGTCGGGTGAAGCGATTGGCCCGATCTCCTTGCGCACTTGCTGTCGCAGCTCGGCGGCGAGCGCGTCCGATGGCTCCTCGCCGGCGATGAGGGTGACGTAGCAGTAGATGCCCTGGCCCTTGATGTCGTGCGGGAAGCCGACCACCGCGGCCTCTGCCACCCGTTCGTGCAGCACCAATGCGCTTTCGACCTCGGCGGTGCCCATCCGGTGGCCCGAGACGTTGATCACGTCGTCGACCCGGCCGGTGATCCAGTAGTATCCGTCGGCGGCGCGGCGGCAGCCGTCGCCGGTGAAGTACTTGCCGCGATAGGTGCTGAAATAAGTCTGCACGAAGCGCTCGTAATCGCCGTAGACGGTGCGCGCCTGCCCCGGCCAGCTCCACGCGATGCACAAGTTACCGGCGGCCGCGCCTTCCAGCACCTCGCCGTCGCCATCGACCAGTTCGGGCACGACGCCGAAGAAGGGGCGGCCGGCGCTGCCCGGTTTCATGTCGTGGGCGCCGGGGAGGGTGGTGATCATCACGCCCCCGGTTTCGGTCTGCCACCAGGTGTCGACCACCGGCAGCCGCCCTTTGCCAACGGTCTCGGCATACCAGCGCCAGGCTTCCGGGTTGATCGGCTCGCCCACCGTGCCGAGCAGGCGCAGCGAGGAGAGGTCGTGCTTTTCGACCGGCCCGCGCCCCTCGCGCATCAGCGCGCGGATCGCGGTGGGGGCGGTGTAGAACACGTTGACTTTGTGCCGCGCCACGGTGGCCCAGAAGCGGTCGTGATCGGGCCAGTTCGGCACACCTTCGAAAATCAGCGCGGTGGCGCCGTTCGCCAGCGGCCCGTAGAGGATATAGCTGTGGCCGGTCACCCAGCCGACATCGGCGGTGCACCAGTAGATTTCGCCCTCGTGGTAATCAAACACATATTCATGGGTCATCGAGGCGTAGACCAGATAGCCGCCGGTTGTGTGCAGAACGCCTTTG
>JBGSBH010000221.1:0-3824 GCA_041730635.1 Cypionkella sp. | reverse complement strand
CCCGCGCGGTTCCACGCGCTCGCCGCGCTCGCGGAGATGCCAGTGATCGCACTGGGAGGGATGACCTTCGAACGCGCCCGCGAGCTCGGGTGGAGCCGCTGGGCGGCGATCGACGGGCTGGCGCTGAAGCAGGATTCCTAGGCAGGATTCTTGACGCCGGACTCCCCGACCTGCGATAACGGCCGCCGGTTCGAGGGGTTCACGTCATGGCGACACGCGCGATAGGTCCGGCGGCGGGCCGGGCTCCGGCAGCCGACTGGCGCGCCGCGCTCCGCCGCAGCCTGCGCCGCGCCGGGCAGATGGCGGGCGCCGCGGCACTGTTCGCGGCGATGCTGTTCCTCGGCCTCGCGCTCGCCAGCTACACCCAGACCGACCCCAGCGGCTCGACCGCGGCGGCCGGCGACGACGTGCGCAACTGGATGGGCCCGGCGGGCGCCTGGACGGCCGACGCGATCTACAGCGTGTTCGGGGTCACCGGCGTGCTGCTGCTGCCGCTGCTCTACGTGTTCGCGCGCAAGCTGTGGCGCGAGATCGAGGACGACGAGGCGGCGCAGGACCCGCCGCATACCCGCTGGTGGCGGCCGCTCGGGCTGCTGCTGCTGTCGATGGCGCTGCTCGGCACCGTGCTCGCGCTCGCGTTCGAGGGGCCGGGCGGCTCGCTGCCGGCCTCGATGGGCGGGATCGCCGGCCTGCTCGGCGCCGGGGCGATCGAGGCGGTCGCCGGGCGGCTCGGCGAAGGGCTCGCCGGCTGGGCGATCCTCGCGCTCGCGCTCGCCGCGCTCGCCGGCGGGGTGGCCGGGGCGACCCGGGTGTTCGCGCTCGACTGGGCGCAGCTCCTCACCCTGCCGCGGTTCCTGAAGCGGGTGCCCGAACTGCCCCCGGCGCTGGCGCCCAAGCTCGATGGCCTGCCGTTCGTCGCCAAGCCGCGCGCGCGCCGCGAGCGGGACGGCGCGGACGACGAGGAACCGCCGCAGATCGCCGAGCGCCGCGCGCCGGCGCTCGCCGATCCCGCCGCCGCGCCCAAAGCCGCGCGCCCGGTGGGGAAGAAGGCGCAGACCGATCTGTTCGCGACCTACCAGCTCCCCGGCCTCGACCTCCTCGCCGAGCCCAAACCGCACACCGCGCCCAAGCTCGACAAGCTCGCGCTCGAGCGCAACGCGCGGCTGCTCGAGACGGTGCTCGACGATTTCAACGTCAAGGGCGAGATCACCGCGGTGCGCACCGGGCCGGTGGTGACGATGTACGAGCTGGAGCCCGCGCCCGGGATCAAGGCCAGCCGGGTGATCGGGCTTGCCGAGGACATCGCCCGCAACATGAGCGCGATCAGCGCGCGGGTATCCTCGATCCCCGGCAAGACGGTGATGGGGATCGAGCTGCCCAACGCCGACCGGCAGACCGTGGCGCTCAAGGAGCTGGCCGCGTGCGACGCGTTCGTCAACGCGCGCGGGAGCCTGCCGATCATTCTCGGCAAGGACATCGCCGGCGAGCCGGTGGTCGCCGATCTCGCGGCGATGCCGCATCTGCTGGTCGCCGGCACCACCGGCTCGGGCAAGTCGGTGGGCCTCAACTGCATCCTCCTGTCGCTGCTCTACAAGTTCACCCCCGACGACCTGCGGCTGATCCTGATCGATCCCAAAGTGCTCGAGCTCAAGAGCTACGACGACATTCCCCACCTCCTTAGCCAGGTGGTGACCGAGCCGTCGAAGGCGGTCCGCGCATTGAAGTGGGCGGTCGAGGAGATGGAGCGCCGCTACCGCCAGATGAGCTCGATCGGCGCGCGCAATATCGCCGGCTTCAACGAGCGCGTCCGCACCGCTGCGGCCAAGGGCAAGCCGCTGGGCCGCCGGGTGCAGACCGGGTTCGATCCCGATACCGGGGAGGAGCTGTTCGAGGAAGAGCAGCTCGATTACGCCCCGCTGCCGCAGATCGTGCTGATCGTCGACGAGCTTGCCGACCTGATGGTCACCGTCGGCAAGGAGATCGAGGTGCTGATCCAGCGCCTCTCTCAGAAGAGCCGCGCGGCGGGCATCCACCTGATCATGGCGACCCAGCGCCCCTCGGTCGACGTCATCACCGGCGTCATCAAGGCGAACCTGCCGACCCGCATCAGCTTCAACGTCACCAGCCGGATCGACAGCCGCACGATCCTCGGCGAGCAGGGCGCCGAGCAGCTGCGCGGCAAGGGCGACATGCTCTACAAGCCGAGCACCGGCGCGCTGGTGCGCGTGCACGGCCCCTTCGTCAGCGACGAGGAGGTCGAGGCGGTGGCCGAGCACTGGCGCGGCCAGGGCAAGCCCGAATACGTCGACGCGGTGACCGAGGAGCCCGAGGAGAGCTTCGGCTTCGGCTTCGACGACGAGCTGACCGCGAGCGACAATCCCGAGGAGCGCAAGTACCGCCAGGCGTGCCAGATCGTATTCGAGCACCAGAAGGCGTCCGGATCGTGGCTCCAGCGCCAGATGGGGGTCGGCTACAATACCGCGGCCAAGTGGATCGAGCGGATGGAGGAGGACGGCCTCGTCGGCCCCGCCAACCACGTCGGCCGGCGCGAGATCTACCGCGACAAGGACGGCAATCCGCTCTAGCCGCGCGCCGTCTGCTGTAACCGGCGCGCAACACTCCGGCGATTTTCGCGGGGCGGGCGATGCAACTTGTTACGCGCGGCGCCGGGTTTGGGTAATTTCCTGAACGCAACAGGAGTTTACCGATGATCCGACGCTCGCTCTACCTCGCCGGAACCGCCGCGGTCGCCTTCGCCGTCACTGCGCAGCCCGCGCTGGCGCAGAACCAGGATCCGCCGGGCGAAACCCAGGCTTCGGCCGAAGGCGAGGCGATCCCGCAGGAGCAGATCATCGTCACCGGCACCCGCCGGACCGACCGCACGGTGGCCGACAGCCCGGTGCCGATCGACGTGATCGGCGGCGAGCAGCTCGCCGACCAGGGCTACACCGACACCAACCGCATCCTCAACCAGCTGGTCCCGAGCTTCAACTTCCCGCAGCCGTCGATCACCGACGGCACCGATGCGCTGCGCCCGGCGACGCTGCGCGGCCTCGCGCCCGACCAGACGCTGGTGCTGGTCAACGGCAAGCGCCGCCACACCTCGGCGCTGCTCAACCTGAACGGCTCGGTCGGCCGCGGCTCGGCAGCGGTCGATCTCAACACCATCCCCCCGCTCGCGATCGAGCGGATCGAGGTGCTGCGCGACGGCGCCGCCTCGCAATACGGCTCGGACGCGATCGCCGGAGTGATCAACGTCCAGTTGAAGCGGCGCGAGGGCAACCGCGCGCAAGTGACCTATGGCAAGTACATCACCACGATGGACGACGTGCTGCAGCAGGGCGGGCCGGTGGTCGGCGCGAACGGCCAGCCGGTGCTCGATGCCAATGCCGGGGCGGGCGGGGTCTATCAGCTCACCCACACCGGCGCCGAGCGCAAGCGGCGCGACGGCGAGACGCTGACGCTGGCGACCAACTTCGGGCTGCCGGTGGGCGAAGGCGGCTACGCGAACGTCACGCTGCAGTTCCAGGACCGCGACCCGACCAACCGTGCCGCGGCCGACCCGCGCCAGCAATACCCGAGCCTTGCCGGCGGCCTCGCCGATCCGCGCGAGCTGACGATCGACCGCTACACCCACCGCTACGGCGACGCAGCGACCAGCGACTACACGATCTTCTTCAACGGCGGCTACGAGCTGTCGCCGGCGGCCGAGCTCTACGCCTTCACCAGCTACAACGTGCGCGATGCCGAGAGCGCGGGCTTCTACCGCCGGGCCAACGACCCGCGCAACCGCGACTTCTCCGCCTCGACCACCGCGTTCGTGC
>JBGSBH010000220.1:0-3827 GCA_041730635.1 Cypionkella sp. | reverse complement strand
AGTCGAAGTTCGATAACCTCTATGGCTGCAAGGAATCGCTGGTTGACGCGATCCGCCGCGCCACCGATGTGATGCTGGCCGGCAAGGTTGCCTGCGTCGCCGGGTTCGGCGATGTCGGCAAGGGCAGCGCGGACAGCCTGCGCAACGGCGGCGCGCGGGTGATGGTGACCGAGATCGACCCGATCTGCGCGCTGCAGGCGGCGATGGAAGGCTACGAGGTCGTGACGATGGAGGAGGCGGTCAAGCGCGCCGACATCTTCGTCACCGCGACCGGCAACGAGGACGTGATCACCGCCGAGCACATGAAGGCGATGAAGAACATGGCCATCGTCTGCAACATCGGCCACTTCGATAGCGAGATCCAGATCAGCGCGCTCGACAACTACGAGTGGAAGGAAATCAAGCCGGGCACCGACCTCGTTACCTTCCCCGACGGCAAGCAGATCCTGATCCTCGCCAAGGGACGGCTGGTGAACCTCGGCTGCGCGACCGGGCACCCGAGCTTCGTGATGAGCTCGAGCTTCACCAACCAGACGCTGGCGCAGATCGAGCTGTTCACCAAGAACGGCGAGTACCAGAACGACGTCTACGTGCTGCCCAAGCACCTCGACGAGAAGGTTGCCGCGCTCCACCTCGAGAAGCTGGGGGTGAAGCTGACCACGCTCAGCCAGCGCCAGGCCGACTACATCGGCGTGCCGGTGGAAGGGCCGTTCAAGCCCGATCACTACCGCTACTGAGCAGCGGCGATACCCCCGGCGGCCCCGGGGGTGTTGACACCTGTGACGGTGTCCAGCGCGATTTCGGCGCATTTGCGTCACTTTTGCCTCGCGCGGCGTCGCTTTCGGCGCGCCGCGTGTCGCCTTCCCGGCGAACGTGTCGCTTCCGGCTTGCTGAGCTGTCACTTTCCAAGGCCGAAGATGTCGCGTTCGGACGGCAGCGATGTCGCCTTCCCCGCGGCGCGGGCGGCCGCGCGCTTGGCCCGGCCGTCCGCCTGGGCGCGGTTCCAGGCGCGGGCGAAGACGCTGTCTTCCCCCAGCCGCTCGCGCAGGCGGTAGGCGGACTGGCGGCTCATCGCGACCGACGCGGCGGCGCGGCCGACATCGCCGTAGTCGGCGAGCGCGCCGAGGAACCACATCGCCTTGCGGGTGGTCCAGTGGTAGCTGGGATCGGGCAGGTCGGACTTGGCGGGGCGGGGCGGCTGCATCGGACAGCTTAAGGCACAACCGGGCGGATGTAGGAAAGCTGTTTTTGCCCTCGCGCGCCCCATTGCATCGCACCGGCCGGCCTAATAGCGCGAGCCCATGGAGCTGAGCCCGCTTGCCCTGGCGCTGGTCGGCCTGCTGCTGGCGGCGTGGGTCGGCGCGGCCGCGTGGCTGGCGATCGCCGCGGCCGGCAAGGCGCGCCGCGCCGATGCCGCGCGCAAGGCGGCGCGGCGGATGGCGCGGATGATCGACGAATCGCCGGCGATCCCGCTGGTCGTGCGCGCCGACGGGCGGATCGAGGCGAGCGAGCGCCTCGCCGGCTGGTTCGGCCTCGGCAGGCTGCCGCAGTACCTGAGCGAGCTTGCCGGCGCCAGCGGCAAGGGGCTGTCGGCCGAGCAGGTGCGCGAGCTGTCGGCGCACGTCGCGCGCACGCAGAAGACCGCCGCGCCGTTCCGCATGGCGCTGACCCCGCCGGGGTCGCAGCGCAGCCTGGCGGTGCGCGGGGTGCTGGCCGACCCGCAGGTCTCGCCCGGCGGCGCGGCCTTGCTGTGGATCTTCGACTTCTCCGAGAGCGAGAGTGAGCTCGCGCGGCTGCGCGGCGAAGCGTCGCGCGCGAAAGGCGATTTTGCGGCGCTGGTCGGCCTGATCGAGGCGGCGCCGCTGCCGATGTGGTTCCGCGGGCCCGACGGGCGGCTGAAGCTGGTCAACCGCGCCTATGTGCAGGCGGTGGGGGGCGAGAGCGCCGACGCGGTGGTCGAGGCGCAGACCGAGCTGGTCGAGCCGGTCGACGGCCTCAGCGCCAGCCAGATCGCCGGCCAGGCGGCGCAGCGCCACACCCCGATCGAGCGGATCGTCGGCGCCACCGTCGGCGGCCAGCGGCGCTCGCTCAAGGTGAGCGACCTGCCGCTCGGCGAGGAAGGCGTCGCCGGCTACGCGGTCGACATCGAGGAGATGGAGGAGCTCGGCCGCAGCTTCCGCGCGTTCCGCGAGGCGCAGCGCGCGATGCTCGACCAGCTTTCGGTGGGGGTGGCGCAGTTCGGCCCTGACCGCAAGCTCGCCTCGGCCAACCAGCCGTTCCGCCGCATCTTCGGCCTGCGCGCGGGCGCCGGCGGCGAAGTCGAATTCGAGACCTTCCTGCGCGAGGCGCGCGAAGGAGGGCGGACCCCCGAGGTGCGCGACTTCCCCGCCTGGCGCGCCGAACGCGCCGATTGGTTCGCCGGCGGCGATGCGTTCGAAGAGCAATGGCCGCTTAGCGACGGCACCCACTTGCGGATCGTCGCCCAGCCGATGCCCGACGGCGGGCTGGTGCTGATCGCCGAGGACCGCACCGAGAGCCTCGCGCTGTCGGCCACCCGGGACACCCTGCTGCGCACCCGCACCGCGACGTTCGACAGCCTGTTCGAAGCGCTCGCGGTGTTCGCGCCCGACGGGCACATGCAGCTGTGGAACCGCCGCTTCGCCGGCGCCTGGGGCCTCGAGCCCGACGATCTCGAAGGGCACCCGACCGCCGACGAGCTCGGCGCGAAGCTAGCGCCGCGCCTCGACAATCCGAAGCAAGCGAAGGCGATCGGCGACGTCGTCCGCGGGGCCACCCTCGACCGCAAGCAGACCGGCGGGCGGGTGCTGCTCGCCGACGGGCGGACGCTGGAGATCGCCGGGGTGCCGCTGCCCGACGGCAACGGGCTGCTGACCGTGCTCGACATCACCGCCTCGCAGATGGCCGAGGATGCGCTGCGCGAGCGGGCCGAGGCGCTGGAAGCGGCGGACGAGCTCAAGACCCGTTTCCTCGCCAACATGAGCTACGAGCTGCGCGTGCCCCTCACTTCGATCGGCGGGTTCGCCGAGCTGCTCGAGGCGGGCGCGGCGGGCGAGCTTTCCCCGCAGGGCCGCGAATACGTCGCCGCGATCCTCGAATCGGTCCGCCGGCTGACCGAGCAGGTCGAGAACGTGCTCGACCTGTCGCAGAGCGAGGCGGGGCTGCTGCCGCTGGCCAAGGAGAAGCTCGAACTGCTGCCGTTCGTGACCCAGGTAGTGCGCGAGCGCGAGGCGGCGATCGTCGCCGCCGGGCTCAGCCTCGACTTGCGTGGCGGGGGGACGAGCAAGATCGAGGCCAACCCGCGCCAGCTCGGCCGCGCGCTCGGGCACCTGATCGACAACGCGATCGCCGCCACCCCCGCCGGGGGCAAGATCCTGGTCGACCTGTCGCGTAAGAAGGACGGGGTGCGCATCGTCGTCTCCGACAACGGCCGCGGGATGGCCGCCGCCGAGCTGCGCCGCGCGCTCGACGGCCTGCGCACCGGGCCCGACGGCAAGCCCGAGCGCCGCCAGGGCCTCGGCATCCCGCTCGCGCGCGAGCTGGTCGAGGCGCACGGCGGCACGCTGGAGATCGTCTCGCGCCGCGGCGAGGGGACGTTCGCCACCATCCACCTGCCGTGAGGATCGAACTCGCCGACCTTGCGGCGATGGACGCGCTCGGCGCGCGGATCGCGCGGGCGTTGCGGCCGGGCGACGTGGAGGCCAGCACGTCGAACAAGTCGCTATCCTCGGCGCGGGTAAGCTTGCGGATTTCACCGAGTTGGTCGCCGGCAAAGCCGCGTTCCGCCAAGCCGGATAGCAACGCCTTCC
>JBGSBH010000219.1:0-3842 GCA_041730635.1 Cypionkella sp. | reverse complement strand
CGGCGGTGCGGGTGAGCACGCTGGTGGCGACGCCCTTGCGCTCAGCGATTTCGCCCTTTTTCGTCTCGATCCGGTAGTTGTAGGTTTCGGTCGCAAGGGCGAAATTACCCTCGACGCGAACCGTCATCGCGTAGTCGGAGAAGGCGAAGGAGCGGAAGGCGGCGAGCTCGGGCCCGAGATGATGCGCCAGATAATTCGCATAGGTGCCTTCCGCCCCGCCGGTTTCGAAAATCGCGGAGTCGGCCGTGAAGAGCGTCTCGGTGCCGGCCGCGTCGAGCCGCTCGATCGCGGACTTGTAGCGAGCCAGCACCGCACGGACCGCGCTTTCATCGGCGCTCGTCGTGGCGGCTTGCGGTGCCGCTGGCGCCGGGTGTGCGCCTGCGTGCCCTGGCGAGGACTGGAGAGCCAGCGCGGCGGCTAACAGTGTCGTCAAATTCATCGGTCTTCCCCTCTTCAGAACCACACGCGAATACCGGTCAGGAGGCTCCAGCCTCCGGTCGGTTCGCCTTCATCTCGCAGAAAATCGCGCGTCTTGCCGAACGCCTGCTCGTACTGGACACCCACATAGGGGGCGAACTCGCGAGCGATATCGTAGCGCAGCCGAACGCCTATCTCGGCGTCCGACAGGCCCGCGCCGACACCGATGTCGCGGCTGCTCTGGGCGGCGAAGTTGAATTCGGCGCGCGGCTGGAGGATCAAATCCTGCGTGATCCGCTGGTCGTAATAGCCCTCGAGCCGGCCCATGAGTTCGCCGCGGTCCGACAGGAACAGCGAGCCCTCGACGTCGAAGAAGCCCGGCGCCAGTCCTTCGAAACCGAGCGTGGCGTAGACGCGCGAGGGATCGGGCTCGAAATCGTAGCGGACACCGCTCTGGAGATCGAAATAGGGGCCGATGGCGCGGCTGTAGAGCGCCTGGACCTCGGCGGATTCGACGCCGGCGCCGAACTCGCCTTCGCCCTCGGTCTTGACGACCAGCCGGTTGATATCGCCGCCGTACCAGGCCTCGCCATTCCATTCATAGGCGTCGCGCCCGTCCTTGATCTTCGCCTCGGCGATATTGAGTATGACCATGGAAAAGGTCTGCCCGCCGTGATGTAGGGACAGATGGTGACGCCCCATCGCCATCGCGGACGGCCCATAGACCGCGTCCCCGGCGTGATCGGTGGGCACAGCGGGTGGCGATCCGGTCCCCGCCGGCAGGTCCGTGCCCTCGGGAGCAGAGGCGACCGCCGGAGTGCAATGTCCCATGGCGGCGTGTTCCGGTAGGCATGAGGCCTGCGCCGCAGGCGGTGTCACCGGGAGCGTGCAATGGCCCATCGCCGCATGTTCGGGGAGGCAGGTTGATTGCATCGCGGCGGACGGCTTCGGCGGCGTTGCCGGTGCCTGAAGCGTGCAATGCCCCATCGCCGCGTGCTCCGGCAGACAGGCGGACTGCGTGGGAGCCGTGGTCGGAGCCGGAGCTGCGGCCGGCGATGCCGGGAGCGAGCAATGGCCCATCGCCGCATGCTCGGGGAGGCAGGCGGGCTGGGCCGGCGTCGCGGGCTTCGCAGCCGGCGTCGCGGATCGCGATTGCACCGATGCCGGTTGCGACGCAGGCAGCGTGCAGTGGCCCATGGCCGCATGTTCCGGCGCGCAGGCGGGGTTTGCGGCTGGGGCTGCGGTCTGGGCCGGAGCGGCCTGTTCCTGCGCGGCTGCAGGGACTCCGGCTAGGGCGGTCGCGGCGAACAGCGATATCTTGAGAAGCGAGGTCATCTTACGCGGCTCCCTTGTCGGGACGCACGGTGACGACGCGCATCATCCCGGCGGTCATGTGGTAGAGATTGTGGCAGTGGAACGCCCAGTCGCCCTCGGCGTCGGCGGTCACGTCGAAGGTCGCGGTTCCGCCGGGCTGCACGTTCACCGTATGCTTGCGCGGCGAGTAGGCGCCATGCCCGGTCACCAGTTCGAAAAAGTGGCCGTGGAGATGGATCGGATGTTGCATCATGGTGTCGTTGACGAGCCGCACGCGCACCCGTTCGTTGTGGCGGAACGGGATCGGCTCGGCCGGCTCGCTCAGCTTCACGCCGTCGAACGACCACATGTAGCGCTCCATGTTACCGGTCAGGTGGATATCCAGCTGGCGAGTGGGCGCGCGCAGATCGGGATTGCGCTCGAGCGCCACGAGATCGCGGTAGGTCAGCACGCGGTGACCGACGTTCTCAAGGCCCGTTCCCGGATCGCCCATGCGATCGACCGGCATCGGCGAGATCGTCTGTACGCCCGGGTTTTTGTCGACCTGGGGAGCATTGGCGAAGTCGCGCATGCCCATCGAGCCATGATCCATCGGCGCGCCCATCTGACCGCTCGCGGCGGGCGCGGCGTGGCCCATTGCGGCGTGATTTACCGGCGCGGCCGCCGGCGCAGGGGCTGCGGGTGTCGCGGACGCGGTGGCCGGGCTATGGCCCATCGCCGCGTGATCCATGCCCGCCATCCCGCCGGCGGCGGCCGCTGCCGCCATCGCGGGGCCGGTCTCACTCCAGCCGGTCATCTTCCACAGCTCGCCCGAGGCGTTCTGTCGAGCGCTCGGGTCGATGCCGCGCACCTGGGCCGGGCTACTAGAAGCGGCCCCCATTGCGCCGTGATCCATGCCCGAATGGTCCATGCCACCCATGCCGCTCATATCGCCCATGCCCATGTCCTTCATGGTCAAGAGCGGGCGCGGGCGCAGCGGCGGGACCGGTGCGCTCATGCCCTCGCGCGGGGCGAGCGTCGCGCGGCCGAGGCCCGAGCGGTCGCTCGCTTCGCTGACGAAACTGTAGGCCCGGTCCTGCGGGGTGACGACGACGTCGTAGGTTTCGGCGGTGCCGATCTGGAACTCGTCGACGGTCACCGGCCGGACGTTGAGTCCGTCGGCCTGGACCACCGTCATCGGCAGGCCCGGAATGCGGACGTTGAAGGTCGTCTGCGCCGAGGCGTTGATGATCCGCAGCCGCACCCGTTCGCCCGGCGTGAAGAGGCCGGTCCAGTTGTCGAACGGTCCGAACCCGTTGACGGTGAAGGTGTAGGTCGATCCGGTGACGTCGGCGATGTCGGCCGCGTCCATCCGCATCTGCGCCCACTCCCAGCGCTCCTTGGCGGTCAGGTCCTTGCCCGCGAGCAGGCCCGAGAGCGTCATGCGCTGGCGGTTGAAGTAGGGCCCGCCCATCTGCTTCAATTTGCGGTAGATTGTCGCACCGGCGAGCGGGCTGTGGTCGGACAGCACCAGCACGTGCTCGCGGTCGTAGGCCACCGGATCGGGTCCCACCGGATCGACGATGATCGGGCCGTAGAGCCCGTCCTCTTCCTGATACGCGCTGTGGCTGTGATACCAGTACGTGCCCGCATGGTTGAGCTCGAACTCGTAGTCGAAGGTCGAGCGCGGCATGATGCCGGGGAAACTGACGCCCGGAACCCCGTCCATCTGGAACGGCACCAGCAGCCCATGCCAGTGAATCGAGCTTTCCTCGTCGAGCGTGTTCTGCACCCTCAGGCGGACGCGCTGGCCTTCCTTGAGGCGCACCAGCGGTGCGGGCACGGTGCCGTTGACGCCCACCGCACGGCTGACCTTGCCGTCGACCTCGACGCTGACCTGGCCGATGGTGAGAGCGATGTCGTTGCCGCTCACGGTCGGCAACGGGCGGACCAGACCCTTGGAAAGCGGTTGGGCCCAGACGGGCAGGGCGTGCGCGAGGCCGAGGCCGGCGCCTGACGCGGCGGCGGCGCGCAACAGCGCGCGCCGTCCGAGGACGAGCTCATTCATGAAGGGATCCTGCAATAGCGTGCACGAGCGGAAGCCTGCCGGCGGGCGCGGGGCCCGCCGGCAG
>JBGSBH010000218.1:0-3869 GCA_041730635.1 Cypionkella sp. | reverse complement strand
CCCCGTCGATCGCGTACGGGTTGTTGACCCGGCAGGCGGCCGCCTCGCGCGCCATGATCGCTTCGGCCTGGTCTCCGGCGTCGAT
Organism: Cypionkella sp.; assembly: GCA_041730635.1. Classification (GTDB taxonomy): domain Bacteria; phylum Pseudomonadota; class Alphaproteobacteria; order Sphingomonadales; family Sphingomonadaceae; genus Tsuneonella. The sequence goes on along the minus strand of JBGSBH010000218.1, from coordinate 3,784 downwards.
CGCATCCTCGACGTGGAGCGACCAGTCGTAGCCGGTCCACCAGGTGACCGCGCCGGTCTTGAGATCGTTGCCGGTGAGAATTCTCATGCGTGCGCCCCGGCCAGGGCCGCGACGGCGGCGTCCTCGCGCGCGGTGACTTCGCCGATCACGATCAGCGCCGGGCTTCGCACCCGCTCGCGCAGAACGAGGTCGGGCAGGGCCGCGAGCGGCCCGCGCAAAACCCGCATTTCGGGGCGGCAGGCATTCTCGATCACCGCCAGCGGCATCTCGGGGGCGAGCCCGTCAGCCATCAGCTTCTCGGCGATCTGCGGGGCGGTCTTGACGCCCATGTAGATCACCAGCGTGCGGCCCTTGCCGGCCAGGCCCGCCCAGTCCTGCTCGGAAAGTCCTTTGCACTGCCCGGCGACGAAGCTGACCACGCTCGCGGCTTCGCGGTGGGTGAGCGCGATCTGCGCGGCGGCGGCGGCGCCGTTGGCGGCGCTGATCCCGGGCACGATCTCGACCGGCACGCCCGCGGCGCGGCAGGCTTCGGCCTCCTCCCCGCCGCGGCCGAACACCAGCGGGTCGCCCCCCTTCAGCCGCACGACGTCGCGCCCGGCGAGCGCCTCGCGCATCAGCAGCGCGTTGATCGCGTCCTGAGGTAGGGTGTGCCGCGCCCGGCTCTTGGCGACCGAGACCAGCTCCGCGTGCGGCGGGGCGAGCGCGAGGATCGCCGGGTCGACCAGCCCGTCGTGCACGATCAGCCCGGCCCGCTCGATCAGCCGCGTCGCGCGCAGCGTCAGCAGGCCAGGGTCGCCCGGCCCCGCACCGACCAGATAGACGGTTCCGCTTGTCATCGCGGGCGAGATGCGCCGCGCCCCTCGCACCTGCCAGCCAGATTGCCTGTGCGGCCGACAAGGCGCGATTTTGAAAGCTGCGATTACCGTGCGCGAAGCTATGCTTCCGGCGCGCGCTCCCGCCCGGCGATCGCGGCGATCAGCGCTTGCAACTGCGGGCTTTCCTTCAGCGTCACGTCTCGCTGCGGGAAGGGCACCTCCACGTCGTGCTCCTGAAACAGCGCCCACAGCCGCTTGAGCACGTCGGAGCGGACATTGCCGACCCCTTCCTCCGGATCGTTGATCCAGCAGTGGATCTTGAACTCGATGGCGCTCTCGCCGAAGCTGTCGAGCCAGACCACCGGGGGCGGGGTGGCGAGCACGCGGGTTGCGCTCCTCGCGGCCTCAAGCATCAGCTTCTCGACCGCGACGATGTCGCAGCCATAGCCGACGCCGACCGGCACCTGGATGCGCACGTTCTTCGACGAGTACGACCAGTTCTCGACCTGATTGACCATCAGGTTCTCGTTGGGGATCAGGTATTCCTTCTGGTCGCGCGTGGTGAGCGAGACCGCGCGGATGCCGATCTTGCGGATCTGGCCGAAAGTCAGCGTGCCCGCCGAGTCGGTGATGGCGATGACGTCGCCGGGCTTGATCGAGCGGTCCATCAGCAGGATGATCCCCGCGATCAGGTTGCCGAAGGTCTTCTGCAGGCCGAAGCCGACGGCGAGGCCGAAGGCGCCGGAAAACACCGCCAGCGCGGTGAGGTCGATCCCCAGCAGATCGATCCCGATGAGGAAAGCGGTCGACCAGACCGCGATGGTGACGAGCTTTTCCGCCAGCAGTTCCTGCGCCTGGTCGAGCCGCGTCAATCGCCGCAGCACTCGCCGCGCGCCCTTGCTGAGCGACCACGCCGCCAGCAGGATGCCGAGGATCACCACCACGAAGACCACGGCGTCCCACAACGAGATCTCCCACGATCCCACCTCGAGCGCCCAGCGGTCGAGCGTCTCGATCACGCTGCCCACGGTGCCGCTTTCCTGGGCGACGCGTTGCTTGAGCCCTTCGGAGGCGCCCCCGCTCATGCGCGATCCATCGCTTCGAATGCTTGTTCGAGATCGGCGATGAGATCGCCGGCGTCCTCCAGCCCGATCGACAGCCGCACGGCGAGCTTATTGTCCGGCCAGCGGGTCGCGGTGCGGATCGGCGCCGGATCGACCGGGATCGCCAGGCTCTCGTACCCGCCCCAGCTATAGCCGATGCCGAACAGCGCCAGCGCGTCGATGAAGCGCGCGCGGGCGGCGGCGTCGGCGCCGGCGAGCACGAAGCTCATGAGGCCGCAGCCGCCGGCGAAATCGCGCCGCCACAGCTCGTGCCCCGCGGCGCCGGGGAGCATCGGGCACAGCACCCGGGCGACCTCTGGCCGCGTTGCCAGCCATTCGGCGATCGCGAGCGCGCTGGCGCTGCCGCGTTCGAGCCGCACGCCCATTGTCCGAAGGCCGCGCAGGGCGAGCGCGGCGTCGTCGGGCGAGACCACCTGGCCGAGGCTCTGCGCGGTCTGGCGCAGCCGCGCGTGCCAGCGCTCGCCGGCGGTGGCCGAGCCCATCATAAGGTCCGAATGCCCGCCGACGTGCTTGGTCAGGCTCATCACCGCGATGTCGCAGCCGTGCGCCAGCGCGGCGAAGCCGAGCGGGCTCGCCCAGGTGTTGTCGAGCACACTCACCGCGCCGTTGTCGCGGGCGACGCGGGCGAGCGCCGGCACGTCGGCGACCTCCATCGTCAGGCTGCCGGGGCTCTCGAGCATGACCGCCCGGGTACGCCCGCAAAACGCGCGTTCGAACGCGGGCAGGTCGAGCGGGTCGAAGAACCGCGCCTCCACTCCCATCCGGCGGAGCAGCCCGGTGGCCATCGCGCGGGTGGGTTCGTAAGCATTGTCGCTCACCAGCAGCACGTCGCCCGGGCGCAGCACGGCGAGGAGCGCGCCGGCGATCGCCGCCACCCCGCTCGGGTAGAGCACGGTCCCCGCCGCACCCGGCTCTAGCTCGGTCAGCGCCTCGGCCAGCGCCCACTGCGTCGGCGTGCCGCGCCGCCCATAGTAGAAATGGCCGTCGGCATTGGGTCGGCCGGCGGCGAGGTCGGCGCTGTCAGCGTAAAGGTGGGTGCTGGTGCGCCAGACCGGCGGATTGACCGCGGCCCCGGTCCATTCGGGCCGCCGCCCGCCGGTGACGAGCCGGGTCCCCGGCCGTTGGTCGTTGCCGCCCCTGGCCATCGTCAGGCAGCCGCCCCCGTCTCCTTGGGGGTGGCCGGGTCGGCGCCCCATTCGCTCCAGCTGCCGTCGTAGAGCGCGGCATTCTCGATGCCGAGGCGGTGGAGCGCGAAGAGCAGGACCGACGCGGTCACCCCGCTGCCGCAACTGGTGACGATCGGGCGCGCGAGGTCGACTCCCGCGCGCTCGAACGCCGCCCGCAGCTCGCCTTCGCCACGCAAAGTGCCGTCGGCCCGGTAGAGGTCGCGATAGTGGAGATTGCGCGCGCCGGGAATGTGCCCGCCGGGAAGGCCGTGCACGGTGTCCGCGGTCTCGCCGGCGAAGCGCGCCGGGTCGCGCGCGTCGATCACCTGCTCGGCCCGGCTGGCGAGGTTCGCGAGCATGTCGTTCTTGGAGCGCACGCGGCGCGTATCGGCCGGCCCCGGCTGCGCGGCGATCGGCGTTACGGCACCCTCGCCGCTCTCGAGCGGCCGGCCCTCGGCGCGCCACCTGGCGATGCCGCCGTCGAGGATGGCCACCTCGCGCATCCCGTGCATCCGCAGCACGAACCAGGCGCGCGCCGCGGTCTTCACCGCGCTGTCGTCGTAGAGCACCACCCGATCGTCGCGCGAAATGCCGAGCGCGGCCATCCGCGCGGCGAATTGCGTGGGCGTCGGCAGCGTGTTGGCGACCGCAGAAGCGGCGTCCTTGAGGCTGGCGAGGT
>JBGSBH010000217.1:0-3872 GCA_041730635.1 Cypionkella sp. | reverse complement strand
CGAAGAACAAAGAATTAGCGCGCAAGGTGAGCATCGCTGCAGCACTGAAAGCACAAAACTTACGTGTATTAGCTGTTAATGCGAAAGGAAAAGAAACAGAGCGTGCTCGTTTGAACGGCAAGAAAATTGAAAAATTGAAAGTTGTTTTCTCATTGGCTAACAACCCAATCACGAAATTAGAGAACAAAACGATTTACGTTCGCGTGATCGATGGCGAAGGCGCTACACTTTCTGACGAAGCAATCGGATCAGGAAAAGTAAACGTGAATGGCAAAGAAGTTATTTACACGACGAAACAAGTAATCACATACACAAACGACAACCAAGAGGTTAGCGTTGTTTACCCACGTGGTGGCGTTGCTTACAAACCAGGTAGATACACCGTAGAATTAATCGCGGAAGGATTTACAGTGGGTGCGGGGACGTTTGAAGTGAAGTAAGAATTAAGAGTGAAGAGTGAAGAGGTAAGAGTTAAGGGTTGATGCAATCAATTCATAATTCTTACCTTTTTTTATGCTTTTCAAATTTGCCACCTAACATCTTCTAGATTCAAGGGAGGTTATCACTTATAAGGTTTTAGAAAAATATCCCCCCAGCAGTAAGGTCTGCTTCGGATGAACGCTTGACAAAGTCTAGCGCTAAAACCATCAAAAACCAAAGCCAAAAGAAAGGGGCTAAAAAACAAAAATAGTGAAGGCCGAAACCAACACTATTTTCTACTTACACACTTTTCGAGATGGTGCCAAATTACGAGGCTGTTCGGCTCGCTCGAGGAGGCGGCCGGGGCGATGCGCGGCGCGCCGCGGCGGTTTACCCCGGCATTGGGCGAGGAGGTGCGCGACGAGCGGCTCGCCCGCTGGCGCCGCGCGCTGGCGGCGGTCTAGCGCAGGGGCAGGCTAGCCCGCGCCGAATTCGCGCCCCAGCCGCTCGCGCAGGCGATGGACCGCGGTCGGCTGCACCGCGAACCGATCGCGCCAGGCGGCGTCGAGCCGCGCGATGCGGCCGTGGAAAGCCTCGGTCTCGGCGATCAGCGTGCATGTCTCGGGCTCGAGCAGGCAGAGCTGATCGGGGTCCGATGGCCGGTCGGGCGGCAGCACCCCGTGGCGGCGAAGCTGAAGCTCGGACAGCTCGCCGCCGAAGTAGGCGCGGTGATTGAGCAGCCATGCGAGCACGTGCATCATCCGGGTGGTGGTGCGCAGCCCCTCGACCGACAGCGCGATCCGCACCAGATCCTCGCTGCCGGCGCGCGCCGGGCTGAGGTCGAACGCGGCGCGCACCTCGTCGGCCAGCACCAGCGCTTCGCAATACAGCGTCTCGATGATCGGCTGGTTGATGTCGCTCGGACTGGTCACGGCCCCATCCGCTATCCGCGCCCCGGACCCTCGGCCAGCCTGGTAAGCAAACTATCCGATGTCAATTCTGCGGCCGTCCCGCGGCGGCACAGTTCAGGCGATGATGTCGGGCAGCAACTGGTCCTCGACGACCGCGATCTGGTCTTTCAGCCGCAGCTTGCGCTTCTTCAGGCGGGCGATCTGCAATTGATCGGTCGAGCCCGAGGCCGACAGCGCCTCGATCGCCGCGTCGAGATCACGATGCTCGGTCCGCAGCATCGCCAAGAGCTTCTTCAGTTCCTGCTCGGTCAACCCGCTGTCGCCCTCATCCCGTGCGCCCCCGGAATCGGCTCGTCGCGCCCCGGCCCGCGATCCGTCGCTTAGGCATTCGCGAGGGCTTCGCAAGGCAGGATTGTTGTGGTTCTCTGCGCTTTCGCGGCCCGTGCCCGCGAACGGCACGAGTCGCTTTTCCGGGTTGCCACCTCGAAAGGAGCCATCGATGCCGTCATCGTCCCACGCCCATGCTCTGCAGTCCAAGCACGAGGGCCTCGAAGCCCGTTTGCGTGAAGAACTGAGCCGGCCGGCGCCCGATGCCGGGACGATCCAGGAACTCAAGAAGGCCAAGCTGCGGATCAAGGAGGAGCTGAGCGGCGCCTGATCGGCGCCTGCGCCGGTCTCCGCGCGATCGGTCGACGGGAGGGATGGCGCGCAGCGGCGGCCCTGGGCCCCGCGCGCGCCATCTTTTTTCGCCGCGCGAACGGCGCCCTTTCCCACCGCGCCGCGGATGGGCTAGTCCCTCGCGGCAATGACCGCCGCCGCCGCCGCCCGCTCGATCCTCACCCGGCTGCACGAGGTGATGGCCTCGCGGCTGCACCCGCAGGGCAAGCTCGACCAGGTCGTCCAGATCATCGGCGAAAGCCTCGATAGCGAAGTCTGCTCGATATACCTGCTGCGCGAAGGGATGCTCGAGCTGTTCGCCACCCGCGGGCTCGAGCAGAGCGCGGTCCATGTCACCCGGCTGGCGATCGGCGAGGGGCTCAACGGAATCATCGCCGAGCACATCGAGACGCTGAACCTGGCCGAGGCCGCGGCGCATCCCGACTTCGCATACCGCCCGGAGACGGGCGAGGAGAAATTCCATTCCTTTGCCGGGGTTCCGATCGTCCACCGCGAGCGCGCGGTGGGCACGCTGTGCGTCCAGCATGCCGAGCCCCGCCGCTACGAGGACGTCGAGATCGAGGCGCTGCAGACCGTGGCGATGGTGCTGTCCGAGCTGATCGCCAACGCCGGGCTGGTCGACGAGGAGACCGCCGCGCTGGGCGAGGCGCTGTCGGGCCCGCAAGTCGTCCAGGGCCTGACGCTGGTCAAGGGCATCGCCGGCGGGGCGGCGGTGTTCCACCAGCCGCGGGTACACATCGACCAGGTCGTCGCCGAGGATACCGAGGCCGAACGCCAGCGGGTTTACCGCGCGTTCGACAGGATGCGCGACCAGATCGAGGCGATGGCGAGCCAGGCCGAGTTCGGCGCCGGCGGCGAGCACGACGAGGTGCTGCAGACCTACAAGATGTTCGCCTACGACGAAGGGTGGGGCCGGCGGATCAACGAGGCGATCGATTCGGGCCTGACCGCCGAAGCCGCGATCGAGCGCGTCCAGCAGCGCACCCGGATGCGCATGCGCGAGATCGACGACCCGCTGCTGGCGGACCGGATGCACGACCTCGAGGACCTGTCCAACCGGCTGCTGCGGATCGTCTCGGGCCAGCTCGGCACCGCGGCGACGCAAGGGCTGAAGCGCGACACGGTCCTGATCGCCAAGAATCTGGGACCCGCCGAGCTGCTCGAATACGACCGCCGGCGGCTGAAGGGCGTGTTGCTCGAGGAAGGCTCGCTCACCGCGCACGTGGTGATCGTGGCCCGGGCGATGGGGGTGCCGGTGTTGGGGCGCGTCCGGGGCCTGCGCGCCATGGTCCGCGAAGGCGACGAGATCCTGCTCGACGCCGACAAGGGCGTGGCGCACATTCGTCCCGCGCAGCCGACGCAGGAGCTGTTCGCCGAGCGCTTCGCGCGCAGCCGAGAGCGCCAGGCGGCCTATGCGAGCTTGCGCGAGGTCGAGCCGTTCACCCGCTGCGGCACCCGCATCCAGGTGATGATCAACGCCGGGCTGCGCGACGACATGGCGGCGCTGAGCCTGGTGGGCGCCGACGGCATCGGCCTGTTCCGCACCGAATTCCAGTTCCTCGTCTCGGCCACCCTGCCCGCGCGCGAGCGGCAGACGCGGCTCTACCGCGACGTGCTGGAGGCGGCCGGCGACAAGCCGGTGATCTTCCGCACCGTCGATATCGGCGGCGACAAGGCGGTGCCTTATCTCGACAGCGCGAGCACCGAGCAGGAAGAGAACCCGGCGATGGGCTGGCGCGCGCTGCGGCTCGCGCTCGATCGCGACGGCCTGATGAAGGTGCAGGCGCGCGCGCTGATCGAGGCCGCCGCGGGCCGCACGCTCAACGTCATGTTCCCGATGGTGTCGGAGGCATGGGAATTCGC
>JBGSBH010000216.1:0-3894 GCA_041730635.1 Cypionkella sp. | reverse complement strand
TACATCGCCGCCGAAACGCCGCCGCTGCCCGCGCTCGCCGCCTAGCGGGCGCGGGGCCGCCGCTCAGCGCGAGTCGCGCTCGATCTCCTCGCGCAGCCGCGCGGCGCCGCGCTCGGCCTGCTCGAGGTTGCGCCGCCCGGCCGCCTTGTTGCGCGCATAGGCCCACACGATCACCCCGAGCAGCACCAGCGGGCCGAGGATCAACAGAAGGCTCCAGATGTCGCCGGGCATCGCAATTCCTTTCGCTGTTCGTCCGGTTCAGCGCGCGAGCGGGGAAGGCGTTCCGGAACCGACGCCCGCGCGGTGCGCTGTGGCGGGGAACGAAAAGGCGCGCGATGGCGGACGATCTCAAGCCCGGGGACAAAGTGAGCTGGTCGAGCTCGGGCGGCACCGCGACCGGCAAGGTCGTGCGCAAGCTCACCCGGCCGACCACGATCAAGGGCCACAAAGTCGCCGCCTCGGCCGACAATCCCGAATATCTGGTCGAGACCGACGAGGGCAAGCGCGCGGCGCACAAGCCGGGCGCGCTGCGCAAGCGCTGAGCAAATTTTTGCCGGCGGCGCGGAACTCCGGCGGGAACGGCGCGCTTGCTAGACGCAATCCGTCTGGGAAAGGACCCGTGCCATGAAATACCTGCTGCTCGCCGCCGCCCCCGCCGCCGCGCTCGCGCTGGCCGCCTGCTCGCCCGCCGCCGACGACAACGACGCCGCCCCCGCCGCCGAGAGCACGGCCGGCCAGGCAGCCGACGACACCGCGGCGATGGCGCCGGCCGAGGGGACCGACGGCGAAGCCGCGGCGAGCGCGCAGGGCTTCGTCGACCAGGCGTCCGCCAGCGATATGTTCGAGATCGAATCGGGCAAGCTCGCCCAGTCGATGGGCAAGAGCGAGGAGGTCAAGCAGTTCGGCGCGATGATGGTGCAGGACCACACTAAGTCCTCGGCCGAGCTCAAGGCCGCGGCGGGCAAGGCCGAAGGCGTCAAGCTCGCGCCCAAGCTCACCGCCAAGCAGCAGAGCGATCTCGATGCGCTGAAGAAGGCGGGCGAGAACTTCGACGCGACCTACAAGACCCAGCAGGTCGCCGCGCATACCGCCACGCTCGAGCTGCTTACCGGGTTCGCCGCGAACGGCGACGTGCAGTCGCTCAAGGACTTCGCGAAGAAGACCGCGCCGGTGGTCGAGAAGCACCTCGCCGAGGCGCGCCGGCTTCCCTGACGGCGCGGCGCGCGGCGGCCTAGTCGAGCAGCGCGAGCTCGACCCGGCCGCTGCCGCGCTGGACCAGCCCGAGCGAGGAGGCGGCGCTCTTGCTGAGGTCGATCACCCGGCCGCGGTGGAACGGACCGCGATCGTTGATCCGCACGACCACCCATTTTCCGTTGGCCGGGTTGGTCACCCGCACCTTGCTGCCGAACGGCAGGCTGCGGTGCGCCGCGGTCAGCGCGCGGTTGCTGAAGGTCTCGCCGCTGGCGGTGCGGCGGCCGTTGAACATGTCGGCATAGTAGCTGGCGACGCCGCCGGCGATGCCGCGGCCCTCGTCGGCCTCGGCGGGTTCGGCCGGTTCGTCCGCCGGGTCGATGGCGGTCACGTCGACCGCGCCCGCGGCCGCAATCGCCTGCGTCGCCGGGGAACCGACGTGCGCGAAGCTGGTTGTGAAGTCGTCCCCGGCTTCCGCGAAGGCGGGGGCGCTGGCCGATGCGGGGAGCGCAAGCGCCGCCGCCAGAGCCAGCCCGCGCAGCGCCCCGAGGCGCGCGATGGTTGCTGTTCCGTCCATGCGGGCGATCTAGCGGCGGCGCCTTCGCTTAGGCACCCCCGCGCGCTCACCTCGCCCCGGACTCACCACCGTTCATCGTGAGTCATTTCATTATTAACCATAATGGCCGCGGCTTCGGCGGAAATCGTTGTCCTACAGCGGTCTGTGTGTGCCACCACCGGCCGGCCGATTCGCCCGGTCGCTCTTTCGCATCGCTGCCTGATTTCAACGCTCCAACGCAAATGGGGCCGACCCGAAGGTCGACCCCACTCTCACCGGCGCGTGGTCTTCCCCGAAGGGAAGCGCTTGGCGCCCAGTGTCGTTGCCTCGAGTGCCGGTCGGCAGACCGGCCTCGCGGGCTCTGTCACCGGCGCTCGCACCGGCATCCGGTCGCTGTCGGTTGCCTCGGGCTCGCCCGCGCCAGCCGAAGCTCGCGCCGTTCGTTCCCGCGCCACCGGCGGTTTCCGAGACCGGTCTTCCGTTCTGGCCTTTCGCCTGGCGTGGCGTCCGTCGCCGGCCGAAGCCGTTGCGGACCGCCGCTTGGGCGAGAGACCGGGAGAGCCCGGCCGATAGCGGTTCGCTTCGCGTTCTTCTCGAACGACCGGCCTTGCTTCGGGCCGAAACCCTCTGCATGGCGGTCTCGAAGACCGCGCGGACAGTTGCCGCCACCCCGATCGGGTTCTGAAATCTCCCGAACTTTCAAGCCGCTAGGCTGATCGGTTCAGTCGCTTTCGGTTCCCTCTCGATGACCTGAAGGTGCATCCCAGGGCCGAGTCGCACAAGCGCGCAAGTGGCGGCTTTTCCACTTTCCGCAGTTTTGCTTGTGGACGCGGGTGGAAAACTCAACGCTTCGTCGCAAGATCGGCCGACGCTCAGCGGTCGCGCCGGGCGAGCAATCGCAGCCGCAGCGCGTTGAGCTTGATGAAGCCCGCCGCGTCGCCCCGGTCGTAGGCCCCGGCGTCGTCCTCGAACGTGACGTGCCGCTCCGAATAGAGGCTGCTGGCGGACTTGCGCCCGACGACCTGCGCCAGCCCCTTGTAGAGCTTCAGGCGCACGGTGCCGCTGACCTTCACCTGGCTGTGGTCGATCGCCGCCTGCAGCATCTCGCGCTCGGGCGCGAACCAGAAACCGTTGTAGATGAGCTCGGCGTAGCGCGGCATCAGCTCGTCCTTGAGATGCGCCGCCCCGCGGTCGAGCGTGATGCTCTCGATCCCCCGGTGGGCGCGGGCGTAGATCTCGCCGCCCGGGGTCTCGTACATCCCGCGGCTCTTCATGCCGACGAAGCGGTTTTCGACGAGGTCGAGCCGGCCGATCCCGTGCCGCCGGCCGAGCTCGTTGAGCGCGGCGAGCAGCGCCGCCGGGCTCATCGGCGCGCCGTTCAGCGCCACCCCGTCGCCGCGCTCGAAATCGAGCGTGACATATTCGGGCGCGTCGGGCGCGTCTTCGGGATCGATGGTGCGCGAATAGACGTAGTCGGGCACTTCCTCCCACGGGTCCTCGAGCACTTTGCCCTCGCTCGAGGTGTGGAGCAGGTTGGCGTCGGTCGAGAACGGGCTCTCGCCGCGCTTGTCCTTGGGCACCGGGATCTGGTGCGCTTCGGCCCAGGCGATCAGCGCGCTGCGGCTGGCGAGGTCCCAGGTCCGCCACGGCGCGATCACCTTGATGTCGGGCGCGAGCGCGTAGGCCGACAGCTCGAAGCGGACCTGGTCGTTGCCCTTGCCGGTCGCCCCATGCGCGATCGCGTCGGCGCCGGTTTCGCGCGCGATCTCGATCAGCCGCTTGGCGATCAGCGGTCGCGCGATCGAGGTGCCGAGCAGATAGTCGCCTTCGTAGCGGGCGTTGGCGCGCATCATCGGATACACGAAGTCGCGCACGAATTCCTCGCGCAAATCGTCGATGAAGATGTTCTCGTCGGGCACGCCCATCAGCTTCGCCTTGGCGCGCGCCGGCTCGCGCTCCTCGCCCTGGCCGAGATCGGCGGTGAAGGTCACCACCTCGCAGCCGTAGGTGATCTGCAGCCACTTCAGGATCACGCTGGTATCGAGCCCGCCCGAGTAGGCGAGGACGACCTTCTTGATGTCGGACATGGGCGAAATCCTGTAGGCTCGGGTCGCGCCCGCGTTTTGTTTTCACGGTTTTTGGTTTTT
>JBGSBH010000215.1:0-3900 GCA_041730635.1 Cypionkella sp. | reverse complement strand
CCGAGCCCTATGGCTCGTTCCCGCAAGTGTTGGCCGACTGGGCCGCGCTCAAGCCGGACAAGCCGGCGCTGCGCGACGAGGCGGGCGAGCTCACCTGGGGCGAGCTCGGCGAGCGGATCGAGCGCATCGCCGCGCGGCTGCAAGCGGACGGGCTCGAGCAGGGGCAGTCGGTGGCGATCCTCGGCACCTCGACGATCGCTTACGCGCTGGTATTCCTCGCCGCGGTGCGCGCCGGCGGGGTCGCCGCGCCCCTTACCACCAGCGCCAGTGCCGAGCAGCTCGCCGGGATGGCGGCGGACAGCGGCGCGCGGCACATCTTCATCGACCGCGCCAAGCTGACCGAGCTGGGCGAGCGAAGCTTCCCCGGCATGACGCGGATCGTGCTCGACGAGGAGCTCGATGGGTGGATGGCCCCTCCCGGCACCCGCGCGGCGGCGTTCGAACCCGCGCCCGCCGATCCGTTCAACATCATCTACTCGAGCGGCACGACCGGAATCCCCAAGGGCATCGTCCATTCGCACCTGATGCGCTGGCGCCAGTTCGCCGGCACCGCCGCGAGCCTGCTGGCGAGCGGGGGCGAGGTCGTCAGCCTGGCATCGACGCCGCTTTACTCGAACACCACGATGGTCGCGTTCCTGGCGCCGCTGCTCGCCGGCGGGACGGTGCGGGTGATGGGCAAGTTCGATACCCGCCGCTGGCTCGCGCACGCCGAGGCCGACCGCGCTTCCGTGACGATGCTGGTGCCGGTGCAGTACCAGCGGCTGATGGACGAACCCGCGTTCGACCGCTTCGACCTGTCGGCAATGCGTCTCAAATACTGCACCTCCGCGCCGTTCCCGGCCGAGCTCAAGCGCGAGGTGCTGCGGCGGATGCCCGGCGCGCTGATCGAGATCTACTCGATGACCGAGGGCGGCGTAGTCTGCCTGCTGCAGGCGCACGAGTTCCCCGACAAGCTGCACACCGTTGGCCGGCCCGCCCCCGGCAGCGAGCTGAAAGTGCTCGACGACGAGGACCGCGAGGTGCCGCCGGGCACCGCCGGCCATCTCGTGGGCCGCAGCCAGACGATGATGTCGGGCTACAAGAACCAGCCCGACAAGACCCGCGAGGGTTATTGGACCGACCCCGCCACCGGCGAGACCTGGCAGCGGATGGGCGATATCGGGCGGATCGATTCCGACGGCTTCGTCGAGCTGGTCGGCCGGGCCAAGGACATGATCATCTCGGGCGGGTTCAACGTGTTCCCGAGCGATCTCGAAGCCGCGCTGGAGAGCGACCCGCGAGTGGCCGAAGCGGCGGTGATCGGCATGCCCAGCCCCCGCTGGGGGGAGACCCCGGTCGGCTTCGTGCGGCTGGCAGGCGATTTCACCGAGGCGCACCTGCCGGCGATCCTTGCCGAAACCAACGCCAGGCTCGGCAAGACCCAGCGGCTGGCGGCGCTCCACGCGATCGCGGAGATGCCGCGCAGCCACATCGGCAAATTGCTGAAGACCGAGCTGCGCGCGCTTGCGGAAACGCTCGAGCCGGTCGCCTGATCAGGCGATCGTCGCGCCGAGGGTCAGACCGCTGATCGCGGTGGCGGCGACGAAGGCGAGAACTTGCGAAAGAAGGCGCATGGTGTGGTTTCCCTGTTGAGTGCGGGCCGCCGCAAGGGCGGCTCCGTCGATACGGGAAATATTATTCCACGCAGCTTTTCACAAATGACAAGACGTGCAGCTCAGTTGCATATCGCGCAACTTCAGCCGGGCAGGTTCACCAGCAACAGGAAGCCGTTCAGGGTCAGCAGGCCGCCGATCGCCCCGAGCACGGCCGAGGCGAGCAACACGGCCCGGTTGTGCGCCAGGATCGCCACCGAACCCAGCACCAGCGCCAGTTGCAAGAGGACTTCGGCGTAGTCGAAGTTGTCGTCGCGCGCTTCGGCGACGGCGCGCTCGGCCTCGAACGCGCGCGCCTGCGCCATCAGCTGCTGCTTGCCTTCACCGCGCAGCGGATCGCCGGGCGCGGCGGGATCGGGCTCGTCGTCATAGCGCGCGATCGTAGCGCGGTAGTCGGCCAGCCGCCGCTCGAATTCGGCGCGCGAGGCCGCCGGGGCGTCGGGCAACCGCGCGGCGAGCTCGGCCGCCTCGATCTCGTACATCGTCTGGCGCACGTTCTTCGCCTGGTAGAACGCCCAGGTGTCGCTCGCGCGGATATTGCTGGCGATCATCGCGTCGGTCGCGTTGCCGCCGCCGAGCCCGCCGATCGCCAGCGTCGCCGCCATCAGCGCGATCAGCAGCGCGGCGCGGTTGGCGAACTGCTCAGTATCCGCGCGGTCGGACCGCTCCTCGCGCAGCTCCGCGATCAATTCGGCGGCTTCGTCGGTCCCCATGCGCCCCTGTCCCACCCGTCAACGCCCGCAGCGATAGCGCGGCGGCGGCGCGCGGAGATGGAAGAAGGCGACAACAGGCGAGAGAAACACGGGGCGGCGGCCGAGGGGAGAGGAGTGCCGCCGCCCCGCTTTCTCATCGCGCGCCGCTTGCAGCGGGGGCGAGGGCGCCTCGGGACCCGGGGGGAACGCGGTCGGAGGCGCTGCCGGGTGCGCCCTTCAGGGAGGGGAGAGGACTGGCGTCACCCGGCTTCAATCGAGAAATAATCTTGCGCCCGGCTTTGCACAAATGAGAAAAGCGCGCGCTTCGGTGCGTTTTGCTCAAGTCGCGCCACGTGTCGGGACAGCCCCGCTCATTGACGCCGGCGATCGGCGCTCGCTGGACAGCGCCCGCGCGAGCAGCCTATCGGCCGGCATGGACCCGCAGCAGCTTCCCGATTCCATCCTGATCGTCGATTTCGGGAGCCAGGTGACCCAGCTCATCGCCCGGCGGGTGCGCGAGGCCGGGGTCTATTCGGAGATCGCCCCGTTCACCCAGGCCGAGGCGGCGTTCACGAGGCTACGGCCCAAAGGCATCATCCTCTCGGGCTCCCCCGCCGGGGTGCCGGAAGAGGGCAGCCCCCGCGCACCGCAGGTGCTGTTCGACAGCGGGCTGCCGATCCTCGGCATCTGCTACGGCCAGCAGGTGATGACCCATCAGCTCGGCGGCCAGGTGGAAGCCGGCAACGCGGGCGAATGGGACGGCGAGTTCGGCCGCGCATTCCTCACCGTCACGCGCGACTGCGCGCTGTTCGACATCGGAGTTGCCGCTGCATAGTCGAGATAAATGCTGGGCTTGTTCATAAAATTAGCTTACCGTAAGTTACGACTTTAGACGAAGTTATAAACTTCTTTTTGAATGCGATCGTAATACACATCAGCCGCTTGCGCTAACCGATGAATTTCGGCTGCTGATACTTTTTGATATTGACCACCGTTTTGTGATTTCAAGATTGCATCTGGTCGCACTTCGTAGCGAGTATTTACAACGTGTTTTTTGCCCTGTTCGTCGGTCCACTGCTCGTGCCACACCCAGCTGTGCTTATCGAGGCAAAAGAATTCGCGCTTGCGGTTGCCTGCGACTGGCCCGAATAATTCGCCGCCGATTTTGGCTTCGTGCCGCATCAGTTTTTGCATAAGTTCTGCTTGCTGATCAAGTTCGCGCTGTGCAGCGATGCTATTGATAATTTTCTTAAGCAGCGGCATCGTAGTAGCCTCCGATTTTATCTCTGATTCGCATGGTTGCATCTTCAGTAGTTAGATCAGTCATATCAACAGGGGCGGGAGTCGGTGCTAACTGCTCGGGTACTAGTTTTGGTGCTGAGACTACTGGTTCTGGAACTTCCTGTTCAGATTCAGGAACAGCAAATTCATCCAGCGCTTTTGTATTCTGCAACAAATACTGAACGTCAGCTAGGCGTTCGCGGCCACGTTGAATTTCGCCGCCAGTGGCGTGTTGTTGAAATGGATTTTAAGTGGATTTGATTTTCGTTGTTAAT
>JBGSBH010000214.1:0-3927 GCA_041730635.1 Cypionkella sp. | reverse complement strand
CGCGAAGTTTTCGACCGGTGCCGTGCCCACGTTGCGGTAGCGCGTGGTGAAGACGAGCCGATCGCCGGGCACCACGACGTCGGGCTCGACGAGCTCGGTGCGTTCGGCCCCTTCGACGATGACGGTGCGCTCGAGCTTCACGTCGCTCGTGAGCTCGACCGAGGGTGCTGCGGTCTGCGCGCCGAGCGGGGCGGCGAGCAGCAGCAGGAATGGCAGCAGAAGCGCTTTCATCGTCCGTGTCCTAGTTGATGGTGACCTTGAAGCTGACGGTGCGGCTGGTGCCGGCAGCGACCGAGCCGAGCGCGACCTCGATCCCGGCCGACGAGGCCTGCCCGCCATCGCTGTCGGCGCCATCGGTGAGCGCCCCCCCGTCAAGCGTCAGCGTGCCGGCGCGATAGCTCGTGCCCGGGGGGATCGCGTCGGTCACCTTGACCGCCGGCAGGGAGCCGCTGCCGGTAACCTGGGCCACCAGACTGTAGGTCACGACCGCGCCGGGAACGACGCGCTGGCTGCCGAACGGATCGAGCACCGCGGCGGACTTGGTGAGGGTGACGGTGGCCGCCCGCGCGACGAGCGCGGCAAGCGCCGGAGCGGTCGCCGTTGTAAGGCCGACGACCGCGTCCCCGCCGCCGCTGCCGGCGCCCGCGAAGACCGTTCCCGGGGTTCCGCTACCGGTCGCCGCGGTCGCGGTCAGCCGCAACTGGCCGGTGGCCCCGTCGGGGGTGCCGGCTGGCAAGGTGACGAGAACGAATGCGGTGAGCGCCGCGTCGGGCGCGAGAAGCGGGGTGGCGGTTCCCGTCGGGAGCGGAGTATCGACTCCGGGATCGTAGGCGTTGTTGCCGTTCGTATCGAGGACGATGCCCTGCACGGTGGCATCGAAACCATTGCCTGCGACCGCCGATGTGGCGGCGAGGGTGAAGGTCTCGTCGCCGTTACCCGAGTTGGTGATGCGGAAGGGCACCGCGCTCGTCGCGCTCGCCCCGACGGCCGAGTTTCCCGAAGCGAGAGCGGCGTTGGCGACATCGAGAAGCTCGTCCACCCGCAGCGTCACCGTGTTCGACTGAACCGTCTTGGGCGTGCCCCCCTCGTCGTAGGTCGCGGTGGCCGTGTTGGTGATCAGCGTGCCCGCGCCCGTGCCCGCCGCGAGAGCGGGAGAGGCGAGCGTCAGCACGGCAAGCGTCAGGCCGGAGCCCGCGAAGGAGATGAGGCGTGTCATGGCGCCCCAATGCCGGACAATGGTTAATCAAAAGATAAATAGTGAATTCTCTCCTCAGCAAATGCCCTTAGTGCGCCCGGAGGCCGGGCCACCGCGAACGGACATCAGACCCAGCGACGCTTTAATCTGGTATCTCAACTTAAGGCAATAATACGCTGATTATACGATGGGAAAGTCGTGCTCAACTTTCGAGCGGGAGAGGGCTTGTCGCGGCGGCTGCAGGCTGTCGCAAGGTTAACGGCGGCAACCCAACCGCAACGATGCGCCGACAAAAGCGGAGCGCAACGCAGCGAAGAGAAAGCGGAGCGCAACGCAGCGAAGAGATGGCGGGAGACCACTGGTCGGGACGAGAGGATTCGAACCTCCGACCCCCACACCCCCAGTGTGATGCGCTACCAGGCTGCGCTACGTCCCGAGACCAGTGGAAGGCGCGCCTATAGGTGCGCCCTTGCCGCAAGGCAAGGCGTGGCAAACCGGCAACGGCCGGGCCGCAATTGCTCTCGTTCGTGGTTGCTGCTAGGCGCGCCGCCATTGCGGGCGTTGGGATCATGCCCATCTCGCCGGCTTCCTCGTACGCTCAACGGACCGATTAGACGATGTTCGATATTTTCGCCGCCGCCGCCGCTGGCGCGGAAGCGCCCCCGGTATGGATCAGTTGGCTGCCGATCGTCGGCATGATCGCGATCTTCTGGTTCCTCCTGATACGGCCGCAGATGCGCCAGGCGAAGGCCCATCGCGAGAAAGTGGCCGGCCTCAAAAAGGGCGATCAAGTGGTCACCGCCGGGGGCCTCGTGGGCAAGGTGCTGAAGGTTGACGATCATTATGTAGATCTGGAGCTCGGCCAGGGCGTCAGGGTGAAGGCGGTCAAGCACACCATCGGCGACGTGATCCCGCCGGGCGGCACCGCCGCCGCCAACGACTGAGGCGCCTTTCGCAATGCTCGATTTTCCGCGCTGGAAGAAGGCTTGGCTGTGGCTGGTTACCGCCGCCGCGGCGCTCGCAGCGCTGCCCTCGCTGATGGCGCTCGCGGGGCTGCCTTGGCCCGCCGCGCTGCCGCGACCGATGGTCAATCTGGGGTTGGACCTGGCCGGCGGCAGCCACATCCTGCTCGAGGCGGAAAGCGAGCAGATCGCCGCCCAGCGCCTCGAGAACATGGAAGAAACCGTGCGCACCACGATGCGCCAGGCTTCACCTCGAATCCGTATCGGCGAGGTCTCGACCGCGGGCGGCCGACTGAGCTTCATGCTCGAGGATGCGAGCGAGCTCGATCGTGCCCGCGAGCTGCTGCTGCCGAGCATCAACGGGTCGGGCACCGTGCGGGAATGGGATCTGGCGGTAAACGACGGCAATCGCCTGGTGCTCACGCCCACTCAGCAAGGGCTCGATGCCGCGGTCGATAACGCGATGCAGAGTGCGACCGAGGTGGTGAGGAAGCGCATCGACGCGCTCGGCACGCGCGAGCCGACGATTATCCGCCAGGGCGACACCCGTATCGTGGTGCAGGTCCCCGGCTTGCAGGATCCGCAAGCGTTGAAAGACCTGCTCGGGCAGACTGCGAAGCTGGAGTTCAAGCTGGTTGACGAGAACGCGCTGCCGAGCGACGTTGCCCGCGGGATCGCCCCGCCGGGCAGCCAGATTTTCCCGTTCGCCGAAGGCTCGGCGACGCCCGGACAACTGCTCGCGGTGCGCCGTCTCGGCGGCATCCAGGGCGATAACCTGGTCAATGCGCAGCAGACCTTCGACCCGCAAACCAACGAGCCGGTGGTTTCGATCCAATTCGATCAGCAGGGCGCGGCCAAGTTCGCCCAGTTGACCACGCAGAACGTCGGCAAGCCGTTCGCGATCATCCTCGACGAGAAGGTGCTTTCGGCGCCCAACATCAACGAGCCGATCCGCGGCGGCGTTGCGCAGATCTCGGGCGGGTTCTCGGTCGATACCGCCAATCAGTTGGCGATCGCCCTGCGCTCGGGCGCGCTGCCGGTGGATCTTGCGGTGATCGAGGAGCGCACGGTGGGGCCGGACCTCGGCGCGGACTCGATCAAGAAGGGCGGCATCGCGCTCGCCGTCGGCCTCGGCTTGCTGATGGTGTTCATGATCGTCACCTACGGTCGGTTCGGGGTGTACACCTGCCTCGCGCTGATCATCAACGTGCTGATGATCCTCGGCGTGATGGCCTGGCTCGGCGGGGCGGCGGCGCTGACCTTGCCGGGGATCGCCGGACTGGTTCTGACGGTCGGCGCGGCGGTCGATGCCAACGTGCTGATCAACGAACGCATCCGCGAGGAGCGCGCGCGCGGGCGCAAGGTCGTCCAGGCGATCGAGATGGGCTACAAGGAAGCCAGCCGCGCGATCTTCGATGCCAATATCACCAACACCATCGCCGCGGTGATCATGTTCCTGTTCGGCAGCGGGCCGATCCGCGGATTTGCGGTGGTCCTGATCATCGGCATCGTCACCTCGGTGTTTACCGCAGTGACGCTGACCCGCATGTGGGTGGCCGGCTGGCTGCGTCGCACGCGCCCGACCGACATCGTGCTCTAGGACGCGCGCTATGAAGCTGCTCAAGCTGATTCCCGACCACACCAACATCCGCTTCCTGCGCTGGCGGGTGCCGTTCTATGCGGTCAGCCTGTTGCTGATGGCGGCCTCGGTGGGGCTGCTGTTCACCAAGGAGTTGAACCTGGGGGTCGATTTCGTCGGCGGTCAGATGA
>JBGSBH010000213.1:0-3928 GCA_041730635.1 Cypionkella sp. | reverse complement strand
CCCCCGCGCCGCCCGCCCCCCCCCCCCCGCGCCGAGCGGCGCGGTCGGGCGCGAATCGAAGCGGCTGCGGCGGCGCCATCGCGGGCGCAAGCTGCGCAACATCGCGCTGGCGCTGTTCGCACTGTGGGTGGCCAGCGGGGTCGTCGGCACGATCGCCGACGGCATCGGCGCCATGGGGGTGGTGGCGCTGATCGTCGCCAGCGTGATGGCGATCTACGTGCTGGGCAAGTATCCGCGGATGAAGGTGCCGCAGCGCGCCGACCTCACCCGCACCGCCGACGCGCGCCAGTTGGTCGGCCGCACCGAGCTGTGGCTCGAAGCGCAGCGCCCCGCGCTGCCGGCGCCGGCCGCCGACATGGTTGGCAAGATCGGCGTCCAGCTCGACGCCTTAGGGCTGCAGCTCGAAGGGCTCGACCCCGCCCATCCGGCGGCGCGCGAAGTGCGCACGCTGGTCGGCGATACCCTGCCCGAGATGGTCGACAGCTATCGCCGCATCCCGCAGCATTTGCGTGCCGAGCAACGGGCCGGTGCTACCCCCGACGATCAGCTCACCCAAGGCCTCGGCAAGATCAGCGACGAGATCGACCGCGTGACCCGCCAGCTTGCCGAAGGCTCGCTCGACGATCTCGCGGTCAAGACCCGCTACCTCGACTACAAGTACGGCGACCAGGCCCTGCTTGAAAACCAGACTCCCCCACCTTCGAAAGATCCCGCCTGATGCGCGTCGCCATCCCCCACAACCTCGACAACGATACCGTGCGCGAGCGCCTGAAGGCGAAGAGCCACAAGATCGGCGAGGCGATTCCCGGCGGCGGCGGGGTGACCACCGCGTGGCCGAGCGAGGACCGGATGACGATGGATATCTCGGCGATGGGCCAGAGCCTCAAGGCCCATGTCGATCTCGAGCCCGGCCAGCTCGTGCTCCACGTCGACCTGCCGCCCGCGTTGAGCTTCATCGAACCGATGGTCGCCGGCGCGATCAAGAGCCAAGGCCAGAAGCTGCTGACCTAAAGCGGGCGTTCGCGTTCGAGGTATTCTTCGGGGATGCGCAGGGCGGCGGAGGCGGCACGGGTCTCGCGCAGGAACAGCACCAGCGCCCACATCAGGAGCGCCACCGCCACCAGAAAGGTGCCGGCCGCGATGCGCTGGAGGTCGGCCCCGGCAAGCTCCTCGACGAACAGCAGCGCGACCGTGAGCCCGACCGCGAGGCCGCTCAGCACCATCGACAGGATCGCCCGCCCGATCAGCGCGATCCGCCGGGCGACCAGCCGCAGCTCGCGCACTACGATGTCGTGCTCGTCGCCCTCGGTCCGCCCGTGGCGTTCCTGCAGCGCGCGGCTGCGGTCGACCACCCGGCCGAGGCGCGCCGAGAGCAGGTTCATGATGTTGCCGATCGCCACCAGCACGAACACCGGCGCGAGCGCGAGCTGGATTGTCTGCGCGATCATCGCCGGCTGATACGCCCCCGGCGGGGCGGTTGGAAACGAAATGCCGCGCCGCGAGTCGACTCCGCGATCAGCAAGGGGAAACAGCGCATGGCGGCACGGGCCTACTGGCAGGGGCAGATCAGACTCGCGCTGGTCTCGATCCCGGTGGAAATCTATCCGGCGACGAAGTCGGGCGCCTCGATCAGCTTCCGCCAGATCCACGAGCCCACCGGCAAGCCGATCAACTACGAGAAGGTCGTCCAGGGCGTCGGCCCGGTCGACCGCGACGAGATCGTCAAGGGCTACGAGGTGTCGAAGGGCAATTTCGTGCTGCTCGACGACGACGAGATCGAAGCCGCCAAGATCGAGAGCAAGCGCACGCTCGAGCTGGTGCAATTCGTCGATTCGAACGAGATCGACGTGTTCTACTTCGAAAAGCCCTATTACGTCGTCCCGCAGGACGATCTTGCCGAGGAAGCCTACATCGTGCTGCGCGAGGCGCTGCGTGCGAAGAAGAAGCTCGCGCTCGGCCAGTTATCGGTGCGCGGACGCGAGCAGCTCGTCAGCCTCAAGCCGTGCGGGCGCGGGATCGTGATGGAGACCTTGCGCTATGAGGACGAGGTCCGCCGCGCGCAGACCTATTTCAAGGAAATTCGCGACACCAAGCCCGAGAAGGCGATGCTCGATCTCGCCGGCGCGCTGATCGACCAGAAGAGCGCGCCGTTCGACGCGAGCGAGTTCCACGACCGCTATGTCGAAGCGCTGAAGCGGCTGATCGAGAAGAAGGCCAAGTCGAAGGGCAAGAAGGTGCTCGAGGATGTCGAGGAGCCGGCGGCACGCGGCTCGAACGTGATCGACCTCATGGCGGCGCTCAAGCAGTCGGTGGGCGGCAAGGCGGCCAACGATGCCAGCGCGAAGAAGCCGGCCGCGAAGAAGGCGCCCGCCAAGGCTGCCCCGGCAAAGAACGCGGCGCCCGCCGCGAAGGCGCGGAAGCGCGCCTGATGGAGCTCAATCCCCCGGTCTACGTCCACTGGGTCGATACGGACGTGATCATGCGCATCGGGATCGCCGCGCTCGTCGGCCTGTTGCTGGGGCTCGACCGCGAGGTCCACGGCCGTGCCGCGGGGCTGCGTACCCACGGGCTGATCTGCGTCTCGGCCGCGACGATGACGGTGGCGATGATCGCGATCTACTATCAGATCGGCGGGGACAACGCGGATATCCTGCGCATCTTCGAAGCGACCGGATCGTTCATCGGGATCGTCGGCGCGGGGCTGATCGTGTTCGCCCGGGGCAAGGTCAAGAACCTCACCACCGCCGCGCACCTGTGGCTCACCGCGGTCATCGGCATCGCCTGCGGGGCCGGCATCTGGCCGCTGGTGGCGATCGGCACGGTCATTTCGCTCGTCATGCTGACCGCGCTCGGCTCGCTCCAGCGGCGCTACTGGCCGGATGAGGATCACGCACAATGAGCCGCGCCGACCCTCTTGCGGAGTACAACGCCAAGCGCGACTTCAAGAAGACCGCCGAACCCGCCGGCAAGCGCGGGAAAAGCGCCGCCGGGCAGGAAGGCGGCCGGCTGGTGGTGCAGAAGCACGATGCGACCCGGCTGCACTGGGACCTGCGGCTCGAGGCCGACGGGGTGCTGAAGAGCTGGGCGGTGACCAAGGGCCCCTCGCCCGACCCGGAGATCAAGCGGCTCGCCGTGCAGACCGAGGATCATACACTGTCCTACGGCGACTTCGAGGGCACGATCCCGA
The DNA here is from genome assembly GCA_041730635.1 of Cypionkella sp. Classification (GTDB taxonomy): domain Bacteria; phylum Pseudomonadota; class Alphaproteobacteria; order Sphingomonadales; family Sphingomonadaceae; genus Tsuneonella. Next base: position 741 of record JBGSBH010000213.1, on the reverse strand, counting down.
AGGGCGAATACGGCGGCGGCACGGTGATGCTGTGGGACCGCGGCACGTGGGAACCGATGCCTGGCAAGAGCTGGCGCGATCTCGAAAAGGGGCACCTCCACTTCGTCTGCCATGGCGAGCGGATGAAGGGCGAATGGCTGCTCATCCGGCTGAAGCGCCGCCCGGGCGAAAAGCGCGACAACTGGCTGCTGCGCAAGATCGCCGATGAGTATGCCCAGGAGGGCGATCCGCTTGTTGAACATGGCCTCACCAGCGTGCTCACCGGGCGCACCATGGCCGAGATCGAGGCCGACAAGGCGGGTGCGCATTCGCTGAAGGGCAAGCGCGGCAACGCCTTCGCCGCCGAGATGGAAAAGGCTAAGCAGCACACCGGCAAGGTCGCCAAGCGGGTGGCGAAGAAGGGCACCAAAGTCGCCGGCAAGCCGCCGCAATTCCGCGCGCCGCAACTGGCGACGCTGGTCGACAGCGTGCCCGCCGGCAACCGCTGGATGCACGAGATCAAGTTCGACGGCTATCGCGCGCTGGTCGCCGCGGCCGGCCGCGAGGTGCGCGTCTATACCCGCAAGGGGCTCGACTGGACCGACAAGTTCGCCCCGCTCGTGGAGGCGCTCGCCGCGCTCGATCTGCCGCCGTGCCTGATCGACGGCGAGATCGTCGCCTATGGGCCCGACGGCAATCCGAACTTCTCGGCGCTGCAGGCGGTGCTGAAGCGCGGGCACGGCTCGCAGACCGCCAGGGACA
>JBGSBH010000212.1:0-3932 GCA_041730635.1 Cypionkella sp. | reverse complement strand
GCAATGCGGCAACCGCAAAGAGCCGTTTGATGCTTGGAGGCGTGCTATTTTAATTGCACTGTCTCGTAACTTTATTCTAACAGATGGGCCTGTGTTTGAAAGGTTGCTCCATGGCTGGCCCGTCCCTTGATCAAATCGATCGCACTATCCTGCACGAGCTGCAGGAGGACGGGCGGATGACCAATGTCGACCTCGCCAAGAAGGCGCCGCAGCTTGCGAGTTTCTTCAAGAGTTACGGCACGACCAGCGACGTGACCTCCAAGATGCTGGCCGAGGCGCGCGAGAAGGGCGTCACGCCTGAGCAGCAGGCGCTGGTCTTCCTGAAGACGCAGGGCGAGGTCTGGAAGAAATGGCTGCCGGCCGATGTCGCCGGCAAGGTCGCTGCCAGCCTGTGACGGCCACATTGGTGCCGGATCTCGGCAAGGCGTTGCAGGGCGCGGTCGCTCGCGGTGACCGGCGAGAAGGGGAAAGAGACGCTCGCGGCCAAGCACGTCATCGTCGCCACCGGCGCGCGCGCGCGCGCGCTGCCGGTCGCCAAGGCCGACGGCAAGCGCGTGTGGACCTACCGCCACGCAATGAGGCCGCCCGAAATGCCGAGCAAGCTGCTGGTCATCGGCAGCGGCGCGATCGGGATCGAGTTCGCCAGCTTCTACAACGACATGGGCGCCGAGGTGACCGTGGTCGAGATGCTCGACCGGATCGTGCCGGTGGAGGATGCCGACGTCTCCGCGTTCTTGGAAAAGTCGCTGACCAAGCAGGGCATCGCGATCATGACCGGCGCCGGGGTCGAGGCGCTGACGGTCGGCGCGAATGGCGTGAAGGCGAAAATCAAATCCAAGGACGGCAAAGTCGCGGAAAGCGAGTTCAGCCATGTCATCGTCGCGGTCGGGATCGTGCCCAACACCGAGGCCATCGGGATCGAAGAGCTGGTGGAGATGGATCGCGGGTTCATCCGGATCGATCCGTACGGGCGCACCAAGTCCAAGGGCCTGTGGGCGATCGGCGACTGCACGCCCGGCCCGTGGTTGGCGCACAAGGCGAGCCACGAGGGCGTCACGTGCGCCGAGGCGATCGCGCAGGAGCTGGGCAACAAAGACGTCCACCCGCACCCGCTCGACCGCAGGAACATCCCGGGCTGCACTTACTGCCACCCGCAGGTCGCCAGCGTCGGTTTGACCGAGGCGAAGGCCAGGGAAGCGGGCTACGAAGTAAGAGCCGGCACTTTCCCGTTCATCGGCAACGGCAAGGCCATCGCGCTGGGCGAGGCGGAAGGCTTCGTGAAGACGGTGTTCGACGCCGCGACCGGCGAGCTATTGGGCGCGCACATGATCGGCGCCGAGGTGACCGAGCTCATCCAGGGCTATGTCGTGGGCAAGACGCTCGAGACCACCGAGGCCGAGCTGATGGCCAGCGTGTTCCCCCACCCGACGCTGTCGGAAATGATGCACGAAAGCGTGCTCGCCGCCTACGGCCGCGCGCTGCATATCTGAGCCCGGCTCGGTTCGTCGCAACTACGCGCGACCGGTCGCACCGACCGGAACACGGCCGCGGTTCCCGGCGTTGGGTCGCCGAGAGGAGAACCGCCGTGGAATTCGAGCTGGTCGAACGGCCGCGCGCGAGCGACGTCCGCCCGCTGCCGGCGCAGTTGGGCGAGGATCCGAAGGCGCCGGAGCGGCTGCGGCGGGCGTTTCCGTTCCGCACGCCCGACTGGCGCGACCAGGCGGTGATCATTCCCGACCAGGAATACGGTTCCTAGCCGACCGCTCCGATCTCGCGAAGACGGGCGGCCTCCGCGCTGCTCACGCCGAGCACTTCGGCGAGCACCGCCTCGGTGTCTTCGCCCGCTCGCGGCGGCGCGGCGCGATAACTCGCCGGGGTGGCGGAAAGCTTGGCCGGGAAGCCCACGAAGCGCACTTCGCTGCCGTCGCGCCGCTCGAGCGTTCCGACCAGCCCCCGCGCGGCGATCTGCGGGTGGGTGAGTGCCTCAGGCACGGTATTGACCCGCCCGCTCGGCACGCCGGCGTCGTTGAGCGCGGCGACCAGCGGCTCAGCCGCCCAGCGCGCGATGGCGGGCTCGAGCTCGGCGAGCAGCGCGGCGCGGTTGGCGCCCCGCGCGCGCATCGCGGCGAAGCGCGCATCGCTTGCCAGCGCGTCAAACCCGAGCACCCGGCACAGCTTGCCGAACTGGCGGTCGTTGGCAGTGGCGATCAGGATGTCGCCGTCGGCGCAGGCGAACACCTGATAGGGCACGATGTTCGGGTGCTGGTTGCCCAGCCGGCGCGGCTCGCCCCCGCCGTTGAGCCAATTCGCCGCCTGGTTGCTCATCATCGCCACTTGCGCGTCGAGCAGCGCGAGGTCGATCCGCTGGCCCTCGCCGGTGCGGTCGCGGTGGCGCAGCGCAGCGAGGATCGCGATCGCGGCGTAGAGCCCGGTGGTAAGGTCGCTGATCGGTACCCCCACCTTGGTCGGCGGGCCGTCGGCGGCGCCGGTCACGCTCATCAGCCCGCTCATCCCCTGGATCAGGAAGTCGTATCCGCCGCGGTCCTTTTCGGGGCCGGTCTGGCCGAACCCGGTGATCGAGCACCAGACGAGGTCCGGCTTGACCTGGCGCAGGTCGTCGTAGTCAAGCCCGTACCGGGCGAGGCCGCCGACGCGGAAATTCTCGACCACCACGTCGCTCACGGCTGCCAGTCGGCGGATCACGTCCTGTCCCTCGGTACGGGCGATATCGACCGCGACCGAGCGCTTGTTCCGGTTGGCGCAGGAAAAGTAGGCCGAATCCTCCGATCCCGGGAGGAACGGGGGCCCCCACGCGCGGGTGTCGTCGCCCGCCCCGGGCTGTTCGCCCTTGATCACCTCGGCGCCGAGGTCGCCACGCACTTGCGTGCTCCACGGCCCGGCGAGCACGCGCGACAGGTCGAGCACGCGGATGCCGTCTAGCGCGCCGGTCACTTGTCGCGGAACTCCGGGGAGCGGCGGTCGAGGAATGCGGCGATCGCCTCGCCGTGATCCTCGGTATGGTGCGACAGCGCCTGGTAGGCGGCGGCGATCTCGAGGTGGGTGGGGAGCTTCTGATCCATCCCCTCGCGCATCATTCGCTTCGCCATGCGCGTCGCGTGCCCCGGATTGCCGGCGATGCTGCGGGCGATCGCCTGCGCCCGCGGCAGCACCTCGCCCGCCGGCAGCGTCTCCGAGACAAGGCCATAGCGCAGCGCGGTGGCGGCATCGATCGTGTCGCCGGTGAGCGTCATCAGCGAAGCGTTGGCGAGGCCGACCACGCGCGGGAGCAGCCAGGCGCCGCCGCCGCCGGGGACGATGCCGAGCTTGACGTAGCTTTCGGCGACCACCGCATCCTCGGCCATCACCCGAACGTCGCACATCAGCGCAATGTCGAGCCCGAGCCCGATCGCGTGGCCGTTGATCGCCGCCACCACCGGCACCTCGAGCTCCCACAGCGCCCGCCCGATCCGCTGCACGGTGGTGCGATAATGCGTGCGCTGGTCGTAGGGGCTGCCGGCGAACATGCCCGCCTTGTCGCGCATCGCCTTGACGTTGCCGCCGGCGCAGAACGACCGGCCGGCGCCGGTCAGCACCATCGCCCGCACGCTGCGGTCGCGCGCCAGCTCGTCGGCGAGCGCGACAAACTCCGCGCTCTGTTCGGGGTCGGTGATCGCGTTGCGTTCGGCCGGGCGGTCCATCGTCACCGTCAGCACCGCGCCGTCGCGCTCGATCTTGAGGAAATCGCCCATCGCCGCTCCTTCTCCTGCCGGGGCTCTAGGGGGCGTGCGCCGTCATCGCAACTTGCGGCCCGGGCCGCGCTCGCGCAAACGGCGAGCGTGTATGAAACCAAATATCGCTTCAGGCTATCGCTATCCACTATCTTTGATGAGTCAGAATAGTATCCTTGATAAGGACAATAATGTTATCTATAC
>JBGSBH010000211.1:0-3942 GCA_041730635.1 Cypionkella sp. | reverse complement strand
CGCAAGGCCGCCTGGCCGCCCGCCCGGTCGCCGCTGCGCAACAGCGCGAGGCCGAGCCCGCGCCGCGTCTCCGCAGGCGCGCCCCCGGCGGCGAGCGCCTGGCGATAGAACTCGGCGGCGCGGACGAAGTCGTCTCCCTTGCCGCGCGCGCGATAAAGCTCGCCCCGGGCGTAGAGCAACGGACCGGTCCAACCGCCGGGATCGGGCCCGGCCAGCGTGGCGAGCAGGTATTCGGTCCCGCCTAAATCGTTGAGCGAGACCTGGTCGTCGATCAGCCGCGCCCACCACGGACCGATCGCCGCCCGGTACTCGGCCGCGCGGGTGACGCCCGGATCGGTGCCCGCCCTGGCCGCGGCGAGCTGGGCGAGCGTCGCCATCCGCTCAGTCGTGCGGGGGTGAGTGGCGAACAGCCCGCCACCCTTGTCTTTCCGGCTCTTGTGCTGGCGTTCGGCGGCGGTGGCGTCCATCTCGGCGCCGAGCTGCGACCAGATGGTGGACGCGGCGCGCGGGTCGTAGCCACCGCGCGCCAGCTCGTCGATCGAGCCGGCGTCCGCCTCGCGCTCCATCTCGCGGCTGAACGAGAACACGCTGCCGATCAGCGCGATCTGGCTGACCATCCCGACGTAGGGGATCGGGATGAAGCTGAGCCAGCTCAGCGCGTCGGTCTTCTTGCGAATATCCTTGAACAGTCGCAGCGAGTGGCGATTCTCGAAGTGAGTGAATTCGTGCCCGAGCACGGCGGCGAGCTGCGCCTCGTCGCGCATGCGGAGCAGGAGCCCGGTGTTGACGATCATCACCCCGTTGGGCGCCATGCTGGCGTTGAATTGCGGCACGCGCACGATGTAGAGCCGCGCCGCGCCGCAGCGGTCTGCGCCCACCGTGCGGCACAGCACGCCGCGCACGTACTGGTTGAGCGCCGGGTCGGTGACGAGGAACTTGCTCGTCTTCAGCTCGCGCTCGGCCTCGTCCATCTGGTACCACAGGCCGCGCTCGAGCTCGTCGGTCGGCTGGTAGCCGCCGGTGCTGGGTGCTGGCTCGGCAGCCGCGCGCGGCTGCACGGCGAGAGCGGCCGCCGCGAGCGCGGCGGCGAGAGCACGCGCCTTCACGACTTGGGCTCCTTCTTCGGCTCGCTCTTGCGGTCGTCAACCGTGCCCGCGCCGGGAAGCTCGACGGTCGCCTGCCCCGCGGGATCGCTCGCCGGCACCGGCGGGGTAGTGGCGAGCACCGGCCCGGTGGCTTTGGCGGGGAATCCTTCGAGCAACTGCGCCACCCGCTTCTGCGCCCCGTCCGCGGTGCGCACGTCGCCGCCCATCTGGAGGTCCGCGTTGAGCCAGACGAGATCGCCCGTCGAGAGGTCGACAAGGCCGGCATAGCCCACGTGCACGCCCGAGGGCATCAGCCCGAACCCGGCGACCGCGCCGAGGATTTGCGCGATCTTGCGCCCGGTAGAACCGTACGAATCGTAGGTGTAGAAAAACAGCCCGTAGTCGCCGCCGAGCGCGCGGAGGCGCGCAGCCTCGTCGCCCAGCGTCCAGTCGAACTCCTTGCGCTTGGTCGGCAGGCGGTTGCCGGGGAACATCTTGTGCTGGAATGCGGCCTCCGCAACCGTGCGGAACAGCGCGGTGTAATCGGCCACCAGCTGGTTCTGCTCACCCTGAAGCTCGGGCACCAGCACGAGGGAGGTTCCGCGCGCGGCCTGCTGCTGCCGCAGTGCCGCGACGAGGTGCCCCTTGGCCGCTTCGGTCCACTCGACGTTCGGCTCGTTCATCCCGCCGGTCGTCTGAGAGCCCACCGCCACGTTCGGGCGGAACACCAGGATGCGCACCTCGCCGGGGGGAAGCTGGAACCCCTCGCGCACCGCGGTCGCCTCGGCCCCGCCGAATTGCGCGTGCGCCGGCGCCAACGGTGCGGCAGCGAGCAGCGCGGCCGCCAGAGCGAAGATTCGAAGCTTCATAAGGCGCGACCCTCCTGCTCGAATACGTTCATCATAGCAAAAGGCGCTGAATGTCGCATGAAAACTAGCTCGCACCGTCGGGCGCGGGCGCCAGCAGCGTTTGCAGGCGAGGGTGCAGCGGGTTGCCGTCAGGCAATCGGCCCGCCTTGGCGGCTTCGCCATGGCGATCGCGCGGATAGCCGACCATCGCCGCGCACAGTTTCGGCGACTGGGCGAACAGTTCCAGGGTGCGCGCGTGGCGCGGCACTTTCAGTTCCTCGGCATGTCCGAACACGACCGAGCCCGCTTCGGCGAGCAGCCGGTTGGCACGCGCGGCGTCCGCCAGCGCGAGTTGCAGCTCGGCGCGCAGCGCCGGGTCGAGCGGTCCGTTGTCCGGGCGCAGCAGCGCCAGCCGCTGCCAGGCGGCGAGCTCGGTATCCTGCGCCGCGTTCATCTGGTCCTGCAGGTACTGGATCGAGCTGAAGATCATCGCGTCGCGCGGGCCGAAATGCTTGGCCAAGAGGGGCCGGGCCGCTTCGAACCCGGGATCGTCGAGGATCTGCTGCTCCGGCACGCGCAGCTCGAGCAGGAATGCATCCTGCCCGCCCCTTCCCGCCAGAACGTCGCGCGCGCGCTCGATCCGGTCGAGCATGCACAGGTTCATCCGCATCCGGATGTCGGCGAGCTCCGCCGTATTGTGCAGCGCGTTGACGATCCCGGTGCGCGCCTCGCCGGCTCGCGCGCGTTCGGCCCGGTTGGCGAACCAGTCCTGCAGCAGCTGCGCGGCGAGCACACCCGCCAGCACGACGACGAATTCGAGCAGAAGCAGCCGGGCCGCCCGCATTCGCCGCAAGCGCTTGAAGGGAGCGAGCATGGCGCCATCATGCGGCGCCTGCCCGCGAGGTCAAGCCGCTAGCCGGCGAGCTTGCTCTTGAGCAGATCGTTGACCACCGCCGGGTTGCCCTTGCCCGCCATCGCTTTCATCGTCTGGCCGACGAAGAACCCGAACAGCTTGTCCTTGCCGCCGCGGTATTCGGCGACCTTGTCGGCATTGGCGGCCAGCACCTGATCGATGACCGCCTCGATCGCGCCGGTGTCGCTCTGCTGCTTGAGGCCCTCGGTCTCGGCGATCTCGGCGGGCTCGCGGCCGGTCTGGAGGACGATCTCGAAGATTTCCTTCGCCTGCCCGCCGCTGATCTCGCCCAAGGCCTGTATGGCGAGGATCGCGGCCTGCGCCGCGGCGGTGGCGTGAACCGGATTGGCTTCGGCCCCGAGCGCGTTGATCACCCCCGGCGCGACCGACAGCGACCAGTTGGCGACTTGGGTGGCGACATCGCGCTGCGGCTTGCCGATGGCCGCGGCGGTTGCCGCCAGGAGTTCCTCGAACCGGCGAAAACCTTCCACCTCCGCGGTCAACTGTGCCGAATTATACGCCGACAGTCCCAATTCCTCGACATAGCGCCGCCGCTTGGCGTCGGGCAGCTCGGGCAGGCTCGCGCGGCATTCGGCGAGGAACGCGTCGTCGAGTTCCAGCGGCAGCAGATCGGGATCGGGGAAGTAGCGATAGTCGTGCGCGTCTTCCTTGCTGCGCATCGAGCGGGTGGTGCCGGTGGCGGGGTCGAACAGGCGGGTTTCCTGCACCACCGTGCCGCCGTCCTCGATGAGGTCGACCTGGCGGCGCGCCTCGTGCTCGATCGCCTGCATCACGAAGCGCACCGAGTTCACGTTCTTGGTCTCGGTCCGGGTGCCGAATTCGTCGCCGGGTTTGCGGACCGAAACGTTGACGTCGGCGCGCATCGAGCCTTCTTCCATGTTGCCGTCGCACGAGCCGACATAGCGCAGGATCGAGCGCAGCTTGCGCAAGTAAGCGCCGGCCTCGGCGGGCGAGCGCATGTCGGGCCGGCTGACGATCTCCATCGATTTCAGAGAAGTGGGAAGCGCTCGGGCTGGTGCCGTTGAACGATCCGGCGTTTCCGAACGACTACCTGCTGCTGGTCGGCAACGACAAC
>JBGSBH010000210.1:0-3947 GCA_041730635.1 Cypionkella sp. | reverse complement strand
CGCCACGCTGACGCGCGCCATCGAGCGCTTCTCGCGCCAGATGCGCTCGATCATCGGGTGGTCGGCGGCAGCGCAGCTATCGACCCAGGCGATATCCTCGCGCGCGATGAGGGCGAGGTTCTCGCGCTGCAGCAGCACGCCCGGCGAAAAGCGCGCGAAGCGTTCGTCGTACGCCGTCTTGAAGCTGTAGGCGCCCGGCGGGGTGACGAAGTTCGCGAGCATCGCGATCGGTTCATCTCCGAGGTAGAGCGCCAGCCGCTCGAGCCGGCCCTGCTCGGCGGCACCGGCCAGCGCGGCGCGAAAGAACGCGGCCTTCGCCGGGTCGCAGGCGAGGGCGGAACCCTCCGCGCCCTTCCACCCGGCAAGCTCGAGCGCGAGGAAGGCGTCGCACCAGCGCGCCAGCGCGCAGTCGTCCGTCAGCCGCTCGAACCGCACCGCGCCGAGGTCGGCCAGCCGGGCGGCCTGCCGGCGAAGCTCCTTGCGCTTCTTGCCGCTGAGCGAGGCTTCGAAATAGTCGCCCGGCGACAGGTGCGAGGCGAGCATCGCGCGGTCCTGCTGCTGAACCAGCGCAGCCGCCCGCCCTTCGGCCGCGCACACGTCGCGCAAGGCGGCGTAGAGCGGCCCACCGCGCGGGATTTGCTCGAGGTGGAGGAACGTCGCCGCTCTCGCGTGCCCGTCGGCCCAGCCGAGCAGTTCGCGCCAGAATGCGTGCTCGTGACCGGCGGCGACCAGGGGCGTGCCGCAGAAGGCGTTGGCATGCCCCCACGCGGCGATATGGGGAAGGGGGTAGCGCTCGTAGCGCGCGCGGCGAACCAGCGGCACCAGGCCCACGATCGCGCCGCCCACCATCAGCGCCGCGAGAAGCACGGCGCCGGCGGGGTCGAACGCCGCGAGCCCGGCCTCGACGAACCAGCGCTCGGCGAACGGATTGGGTTCGGCCGCGCGCAGCGACAGAGCGTCCCATCCGATCCGGTCCTGAAACGCCCGCCATGGCGCGACCACGAGGCGTTCGTCCCCAGCCGCCGGGCGCGCCGTCAATCCGCTGTCGTGCTCCATCCGCCGGTCTTAGCCCGGCCCCCTCGCCGAAGCTTTAACGCGGCATGCAAAAACCCTGCCCCGTCCGAAAACGGGGCGGGGCTGTGCGGGAAGCTTACCGGCGAGACCCGCCGGGGTGCCTAGAGCCCGGCGATCTTCAACTGGGTCGCCATCTGCTTGGCGGCCGGGTCGAGCGGCGGGCGGTTCGCGTAGTCGGGGTCGCTGGGAATGTACGCCGGGTTGTAGCGCGCGAGCCAGGCGGCGGCTCCGCCGAGCCACTCGAGCCGTTCCTGCTTGGTGAAGTAGATTCCGTAGTGCCCGTTCTTCGGCTGCTCGAGATAGGCGAAGTCGAGGCCTTCCTTCTTGCCGGCCCCGCGCAGCGCATCGCGCAGCGTGCGCGCCTGCTCGATCGGAACGCGCGGGTCGCGCACCCCGTGGACGATCAGGATCGGCGACCACTTGCCCCCGGCATTGCGCGCCGGCGAGACGTCGGTCAGCGTATTGGCGCCCTTGGCGAGGTAATTGGCGCCGAAGCTGCCGAGATAGTTCACGTCGTAGTCGCGCATCTTCGGCAGGTCGTAGACCCCCGCGCCGGCGATCGTGCATTGCCAGCGGGCGGGATCGCGCTGCGCCGCGCGCGCCGAGGCATAACCGCCGTAGGACCAGCCCATCATGCATGCGCGCTTGGGATCGACCACGCCCTGCGCCGCGAGATGATCGACCACGTCGTTGAGATCGTCCTGCATCCGCGTGCCGAAGCCGTCCTGCCGGCCCTTCTTGACGAACTCCTTCCCGTAGCCGCCCGAGCCGCGGTAGTTCGGCTGCACCACGACATATCCCTGCTCGGCGATCGACTGGGCCCACTGGTCATAGGTCGCGTAGTCGCGCACCCCATAGGGTCCGCCGTGCGTGAGCACGACCACCGGCAGCCGCGCGTTCGCCGGGCGCAGGCGCGGGCGGGTGACGATCGCCTCGATCTCGAGCCCGTCGCTCGCCTTGTAGCGGATCGCTTCGACCGGGTTGAGCAGCCCGTCCTTGATCGCCGTGCTCTCGCTGCCGATTAGCCGCATCTTGCCGCTGACGGTGTCGTAGAGGTAGTAAGTATCCATCTGCCGCGGCTGCGACAGCGCGACGATCAGCTTGGTCTTGTCCTTGTTACGGCTGACGATGCGCGCGTTGCCGCGGCCGAATTCCTCGGTGAAGAACTGGTCGATCGTGGCGAGGTCCGGATCGATCCATTTGCGCATCGGCCGGTCGGTGGCGTAAGCATAGCCGAGGATCCCGTTGCGGTCCTCGTTGGGGAGCGCGCCGCTGACATCGTAGCCGGGCACCGAGAACAGCTTCTCGACGATCTGCATCGTCGCCATATTGGCCTTGTAGACCGCGGTGTGGCCTTCGTGATTGCTGGTCACGATCGCCATGTCGGGTTCCTCGAGGAACACGATCGGGCGGATCCCTGCGCCGACGAAATCCTTGTCGACCACGCTTTGCACGGTGCGCAGCGTCTCCCCTTCCTTCGAGCGGTAGAGGAATACTTCCTTGCCCGTATCGCCGTCGGAGCCGTAGCCCAGCCGCACCACGCCCTTGCCGTCGGCCGACCAGCCATCGACGATCGGGTTGGTGCGCTGCACGGTGTCGAGCACCCGGCCGGTGGCGACATCCACCCAGTCGACCTGGTACTTGAACATCCGCTCGGTGTTGCCGGTGTCGATCTGGCGGGCGAGAAGGATGCGCTTGTTGTCGCGATCCATGTTGAGGATGCGCGAAGCGTCGCCGGTGGCGTCTTTCCAGGCCAGCGGCGTGGTGGTGCCGGTCTGGGTATCGTACGAGGCGACGCGGTAGAGATCGACCCGCTGGCCGAACAGATTTTCGCGCGATTGCAGCGTGAAGATGATGTAGCGGTCGTCGAACCAGCGATAGTCGGCAAGTTGCCGCTCGCCGCCGTCCTTGAGCGTCGCGGCGGTGGCGAAAATCAGCGGGTCGCCCCCTTTCACAAGATCGAGCACGCCGTAGCGGAAGTTGTCGCCGCCGCCGAGCGTGACCAGCGCGCGCGTGCCGTCGGGCGAGATCTGCAGGTCCGACATCGCCGGCAGCTCGGCCAGCGTCGACAGCGGCACTTTCGCGGCGACCACCGCGCCCGGCGTGGTCTTCTTCGGCGCTTGCGCCTGCGCCTGCGCGGGTACCGCGGTGGCCAGCGCGGCGGCGAGCGCGACGCCAGACACAGGGGCGAAGCGGCGCGTCCAGTTGCTCAACATGATCGAAAGTCCCCTCTCGTGATCGGCCGGCGCTTTCCGCGGGCCGGAATATTGGGCTGCAAGCAAGTTTTCGAGCAGGTGCGACCCTATCCCGACAACCCCGAGTGCGCGCGAGGATTATCCGGCTTTGGCGCCGATGAAAAGATGCCCGGGCCTCCCTTGCGCGAGAGACCCGGGCACCGAAGGCCGATCTGGCCGAGCGCGCCTAGTGCGTGCCGGCCGCGAGCGCCGCGAGCAACAGCAGCGCGACGATGTTGGTGATCTTGATCATCGGGTTCACCGCCGGGCCGGCGGTATACTTGTAGGGATCGCCCACCGTGTCCCCGGTCACCGCGGCCTTGTGGGCTTCGCTGCCCTTTCCGCCGTGTTGTCCGTCCTCGATGTACTTCTTGGCGTTGTCCCACGCACCGCCGCCGGCCGTCATGCTGAGCGCGACGAACAGTCCGCCGACGATTACCCCGAGCAGCAGCGCGCCCAGCGCGGCAAAGCCGTTCTCCTGCCCGGCGATAGCAGCGATGGCGAAGTAGACGACGATCGGCGCCAGCACCGGCAGCATCGAGGGGATGATCATCTCCTTGATCGCCGCCTTGGTGACGAGATCGACCGTCCGCGCATAGTTCGGCTTCGTCTCGTAGGTCATGATGCCCGGGTTGCTGC
>JBGSBH010000209.1:0-3980 GCA_041730635.1 Cypionkella sp. | reverse complement strand
CCGGGGTCGAGGCCGCCGCCGCCGCCGCGCGGATGGGCTGCCGGGTGGCGCTGGTGACGTTCGATCCGGCGACGATCGGCGCGATGAGTTGCAACCCGGCGATCGGCGGGCTCGGCAAAGGGCATCTCGTGCGCGAAGTCGACGCGTTCGACGGGATCATCGCCCGCGCCGCCGACGCGGCGGCGATCCATTACCGGATGCTCAACCGTTCGAAGGGCAGCGCGGTGTGGGGACCACGGGTCCAGGCCGATCGGGGGCTGTTCCACGCGGCGGTCCAGCGCATGCTCGCCCGGCAGGGCGACCTCACCGTCGTCCCTGGCGAGGCGGCAGCGCTCGAGCTCGCCGCCGGAGGGCGGGTCGGCGGGCTGATGCTCGCCGACGGCACGCGGCTTGCCGCGGAAGCGGTGATCCTGTGCACCGGTACATTCCTCGGCGGGCGCCTGTTCCGCGGGGAGGAGCGGTTTACAGGGGGGCGCATCGGCGAGGCCGCGGCGCACCGGCTCGCCGCGCAGCTGCGCGGCGCGCTGCCGATGGCGCGGCTCAAGACCGGCACCCCGCCGCGCCTCGACGGGCGCACGATCGACTGGGCCGCGCTCGAGGTCCAGCCCTCCGATGGCGAGCGGTGGACGATGTCGCCGCTCACGCGGGGCCGCGCCAATCCGCAACTCGCCTGCGCGATATCGCGCACCAACGAGGCCGCGCACGACATCGTGCGCGCCAATCTTGCGCGTTCGCCGATGTTCACCGGCGCGATCGGGGCCCAGGGGCCACGCTATTGCCCGTCGATCGAAGACAAGATCCACCGCTTCGGCGATCGCGACGGGCATCAGGTCTTTCTCGAACCCGAGGGGCTGGCGACGCACTGGGTCTATCCCAACGGCATCAGCACCTCGCTGCCGGCCGATGTGCAACTGGCGATGCTGCGCACGATGGCCGGGCTGGAGAACGTGCGGATCGAGGTTCCGGGCTACGCGGTGGAATACGACCATATCGATCCGCGCGCGCTCGACGCCGGGTTGCAGGTCAAAGCTATCCCCGGGCTCTACTGCGCCGGTCAGATCAATGGCACCACCGGATACGAGGAAGCCGCGGGACAGGGGCTGGTCGCGGGCAGTTCGGCGGCCGCGCATGTGCTCGGCAGGGCCGCTCCCGCGCTCGATCGCGCCAACTCGTATCTGGCGGTGATGATCGACGACCTCACGCTTCATGGGGTAAGCGAACCCTACCGCATGCTCACCTCGCGGGCCGAATACCGCCTGCGGTTGCGCGCGGGGAACGCGACGACCCGGCTGACCCCGCTCGCGCTCGCCACCGGGTGCGTCGGCGCCCGGCGCTCGCGGTGGTATCACGCCCGCGAGGCGCGCCGTTCCACGTGGAACAAAGCGCTCGACGAGCGGGTCAGTGAGACTCGGGCGCAGGGTGAGACCGTAGTTCGCGATTTGCGCGCGTGGCTGGCGCAGGGATTCGCTGCCGCTCCTATCGCACACCGGCTCCCGCGTCGCTTCCTGGACCACGATCTCGGTGCCGAGTTGATCGAGGACGCGCGCTACGCGCCCTACGTCGCCCGTCAGGAGGGCGAGCTCCGCGACCTTCGCGCAAGCGAGGCGCTGGCCATCCCGCCCGCCTTCGCGTTCGAGCAGGTGCCGGGCCTGTCCCACGAGATGATCGAGCGGCTGCGCGCCGCGCGGCCGGGGAATCTCGCGGCGGCGGCCCGCGTTCCCGGAATTACACCCGCTGCGTTGGCCGCGCTTCTGGTTCGGGTCCGACGCTCCGAAGCGATCGCGGCGTGATCGCCACCGAGGAGGAGGCAAGAGCGTATGTCGCCGCGCGCTGCGACGCTCGTGCGTTCGCCGCGCTCGAGCGTTTGGCGGAGCGCCTGCGCGCGGAGAACGAGCGGCAGAACCTGGTGGCCGCGACCACGCTGGAGCGGGTGTGGACCCGGCACATTGCCGACAGCGCGCAACTGCTCGACTTCGTCACCCCGCGGCCGGGGCTTCGCTGGCTCGATCTCGGCACCGGAGCCGGTTTTCCCGGGCTGGTGATCGCGCTCATGCGGCCCGATTTCGCCATGGTGCTGGTCGAAGCCCGCAAGCTGCGCGGCGACTGGCTCCGCGCTTGCCTTGCCGAAGCCGGGGCCGGCCAGGCGCGGGTGGCGGTTCAGCGAATCGAGACCGTCGAGGTGTTTCCCGCCGACGTGATCAGCGCACGCGCCTTTGCGCCGCTACCCAAGCTGGTGAAGCTGGCCCGGCGCTTTTCCACAAACCAGACGACATGGTTGTTGCCGAAGGGCCGCTCGGCAGCGCAGGAAGTCGCAGCGCTGGCGCCGAGCGAGCGGAAAATGTTCCACGTGGAACAATCGTTGACCGATCCCGACGCGGGCATCGTGGTCGGCGGCGGCACGAGGAGAGTGGACCGGTGATCACTATCGCGGTGGCCAACCAGAAAGGCGGCGTCGGCAAGACCACGACGGCGATCAACGTCGCGACGGCGATGGCGGCGACGGGGTGGAAGACGCTGCTGATCGACCTCGATCCCCAGGGCAACGCCTCCACCGGGATGGGCGTCGCGGGGCACGCCCGCGTTCGCTCGAGCTATGACCTGCTGGTCGAAGGCGCGCCGCTGGCGCAGTGCATCCAGGCGACCGATATTCCCGGTCTCGACATCGTCCCGGCGACCGAAGACCTGTCGGGGGCCGAGATCGAGCTGGTCGCGGTGGCCGATCGCACCGCCCGGCTCTCCGCCGCGCTGGCCGGGCATCGCGGGCACGAGGTCGCCTTCATCGACTGCCCGCCCTCGCTCGGCCTGCTGACGCTCAACGCGCTGGGCGCGGCGGACACGCTGCTGGTGCCCTTGCAGTGCGAATTCTTCGCGCTCGAAGGCCTGTCGCAGTTGCTGACCACCGTCGAGCGGGTCCAGCAGCGGTTCAATCCGGAGCTCGGGATCATCGGCGTCGCGCTGACGATGTTCGACCGCCGCAACCGGCTGACCGACCAGGTGGCCGACGACGTGCGCGCGTGCCTCGGCCCGCTGGTGTTCGAATCGGTGATCCCGCGCAATGTCCGCCTGTCCGAGGCCCCCAGCCACGGGCTGCCGGCCCTGGTCTACGATCACAATTGCACCGGCAGCCGCGCATACATGGCGCTCGCGCGCGAGCTGATCGGGCGCCTCCCCGCGACGAGGAAAGCCGCATGAGCCAGCCGACCGATCCGATCCGCTTCTCGCTCCCCGAGCGCCCCAAGAGCGACAGCCGGCGCGCGCTCGGGCGTGGTCTCGGCGCGCTGCTCGGGGAGACCCGGCGCGAGGAGCCGTTGGTCGCCGGCGGCGAGCAGAAGCACGAGGATTCAACGGCTTACGTCACGTCCGGGCTGGCCAGCGTGCCGGTGTCGGCGATCGAGCCGCTGCCCGGCCAGCCGCGCCGCCGATTCGACGAGGAGGCGCTCGGCGAACTCGCCGCCTCGATCGCCCAGCGCGGGGTGATCCAGCCGGTGATCGTCACCCCGTTGGGGGATGGGCGTTACCGCCTGGTCGCCGGCGAGCGCCGCTGGCGCGCCGCGCAGAAGGCGCAGCTCCACGAGATCCCCGCGATCGTGCGCGAGCTCTCCTCGCGCGAGGTCATGGCACTGGCGCTGATCGAGAACCTCCAGCGCGAGGATCTGAACCCGATCGAGGAAGCACGCGCCTATCACCGGCTGGCGGCCGACGAGGGGATGAGCCAGGCCGAGATCGCGCAGCTGGTCGACAAGTCGCGCAGCCACGTGGCGAATCTCCAGCGCCTGCTCCAGCTGCCCGAAGCGGTGCTCGATTTCGTCGAGAACGGATCGCTGTCGATGGGCCATGCGCGGGCGCTCGTCGGGCATCCCCAGGCGGAAGCGATCGCTCACCGCGCGGTGGTCGGCCGGCTGTCGGTGCGCGAGGTCGAGGCGCTGGCGCGCCAGCGAGGGGCCGGGGAAGAGCCCGCGCGCCGCGGCGCCCGGGCGGCG
>JBGSBH010000208.1:0-4005 GCA_041730635.1 Cypionkella sp. | reverse complement strand
CGCGGCGGAGAGCCGGTCCTCGGCCGCGCGCCATCGGTCCCACGCCCGCGCCACGCCGGCGCTGTCCGCTCCGGCATAGCGGTCGAGCAGCAGGCGGTGGCCGCGGGGATTGGCGAGGCCGCGATCGTCGTGCTGGCCGTGCAGCTCGACCAGCGCCGGGGCAATCTCGCGCAGCAGCGCGACGCTCGCCGGCTGGTGGTTGATGAAGGCCTTGCTGCCGCCATCGGCCTTGACCTGGCGCCGGATCAGCAGCGGCTCGCCCGGCTCGATCTCGACTCCGGCCTCGTCCAGAGCGGAGGCGACCTGGGGCG
Organism: Cypionkella sp.; assembly: GCA_041730635.1. Classification (GTDB taxonomy): domain Bacteria; phylum Pseudomonadota; class Alphaproteobacteria; order Sphingomonadales; family Sphingomonadaceae; genus Tsuneonella. The sequence continues at coordinate 3,694 of JBGSBH010000208.1, read as the reverse complement.
GCATGGCGGCGAATTCGAAGCTGGCGGTCACGCTTGCCCGGTCCTCGCCCGCGCGCACCAGCCCGCTGTCGGCGCGATTGCCGAGCACGAGACCCAGCGCATCGAGCAGGATCGACTTGCCCGCCCCCGTCTCGCCCGTCAGCACGCCAAGGCCGCGCCCGAACGCAAGGTCGAGCGCGTCGATCAGCACTACGTTGCGGATGGACAGGCGGGTCAGCATCTTAGCGCCCGTCTCTAGCCCGGCGCGCGGGCGCTGTCAGCCTGCGGGGGCGCGGCGTGCACACCCTTGGCGCAGGTCAGCTGGCGGTTACGCCCTGGGCGTGGTCCTGCACGAGGGCGTAAGCCTTCTCGTACCACTCGTTGCCCGGATAGTTCGCACCCAGCACCGCGGCGTACTTCACCGCTTCCTCCGGGATGCCGAGCGCGAGGTTCGCCTCGGTCAGGCGGTACAGCGCCTCGGGCGCGTGGCTGGTGGTCTGGTAGTCGTCGACCACGTTCTGGAACCGCAGCTGCGCCGCCAGCCACGAACCGGAGCGGGCATAGAACCGGCCCACTTCCATTTCCTTGCCCGCAAGGTGATCGTTGACAAGGTCGAGCTTCAGCCGCGCGTCGGAGGCATATTCGCTCTGCGGGAAACGGCGCACCACTTCGGTCAGCGCACTGCGCGCCTGCAGGGTGATCCCCTGGTCGCGGTTCACGTCGCTGATCTGCTCGTAATAGCTCAGTGCGATCAGGTAGTAGGCGTAAGGCGCATCCTTGTTACCCGGGTGGATCGACAGGAACCGCTGCGCGCTTGCGATCGCCTTGTTGTAATCCTTGGCGGTGTAATAGCTGAACGCGCTCATCAACTGCGCGCGGCGGGCCCAGGGCGAATAGGGATGCTGGCGCTCCACCTCGTCGAACAGCGCGGCGGCCATCTGCGCGCTGCCGGCATCGAGCCGTTCCTTGGCCGAGGCGTAGAGCGTTTCCACGTCGCGCGCCACATAGGCGGTGTCGACCGGCCCGTCGCTGCGCCCGGCACAGGCGGAGGTGAGAACCGTCGCCGCGCACAGCACGGCAGCAAGGGCGGGTTTGGAGGCGATGCGCGCACGAGTGGTCATGCCGCGCGCTATAACCCCGCCCCCGCTGAACGCAAAGTGAAAGGCACCGCGCAATCCCCGCCCGCGCATTTCCGTTTTCCTACTGCCACGCATTTTGCTCAATACCCCCGGCCCGTTTGCCCGCCGACAGGAGCCGCCCCACCATGACCCGCCGCACCGATCCGCGCACCGTGCGCGCGCCCGTTCCGCCCGGCGAGATCCCCGCCTTCGACCCCGTGCCCCGGCAGAAGGTGCGCCGCGACGGCTGGACCCCCACCCGCCAGCGCGACTTCATCGAGGCGCTCGCCGATACCGGCAGCGTCGAAGCCGCCTGCCGCGCGGTCGACATGAGCCAGGTCGGCGCCTACCTCCTGCGCCGCCAGCCGGGGGCCGAGGGGTTCCGCGCCGCGTGGGAAGCCGCGCTCGACCTGGGCGTGAAGCGGATCGAGGACGTCGCGATGGACCGCGCGCTCAACGGGGTCGAGATGCCGGTCTATTCCTACGGCAAGCTCGTCGGCACGCGCACCTCGTACAACGACCGGCTGCTGATGTTCATGCTGCGCAACCGCGCGCCGGGCCGCTTTGCGGAAGGCAGCGCCAAGGGGCTGAACGCGGTCGGCCTGATGGAACAGGCCCGCCTGAAGAAGCAGTGGCGCGCCGAGTGGGAGGCCGAGCAGCGCCGCGTCACCCCGGCCGAGGTGCACGCCAGCATCGAGCGCAAGGTGGAGGACTGGCGGCAGCAGATCGAGCGCAGCCACAGCCCCCGCGCGCTCGCCGCCTACCGCGAATACCTGCGCATCCGCGAGGAGGACGCCGCCAGCGGCTACGACGCGCGCGAGGACCCGGAGCATCCGTTGTACGTTGTGCGCGCGGAGGAGGCGGAGGGCGAGACGACCGCGCTACCTCCGCCCGGCTGGGGCAAGCGGGAGACTGAGGAAGAGCGCGAGGACGAGGGGCTGCGGTGGCGGACGTTGAAGAATGAGGGGTGGGAGTGACTGGGGGAAATTTCGGGTATTGGGCCGATAGCAGATTGACGGGTATGGGGCGGTGGCGCGAGTAAAGCGGACGTTCGTTTAGCTTGCGTCCGAAGTCGCAAAGACTAACAAGCAGCTATTTCCGGCACCTTTCCGGTTCCCCATGTTCGGCCGTCCGTTTATCTCGCTTGAACTTCTAAACGCTCATGGGAACGGCCACCTCGCCCGCGAGATGGTCGTAATTGAGCGGCGGCGCTGACGACGCGAGGTAAAGGTGCTAGCACCAGCGCCGCCCACAATTGGATTAATGAAGCGAGTTTATGGCTAAGCGCGACCCTATCAAAACTGCTCGTAACAAGATGATAAAGCAGATGAAAACCGAGCTGCGGGCCATGCTCCCACAGGTGCTTAAGGAAACCGGCTACAAGTCCGAGAGTTCGCTCAACGCGATGATCGGCGGCAAGGCAGCCGATTTCATTGATTTGCGCCACGAGCATATTCTATCGCCCGAAGCCTACGCATCGCTGTATATGAAAGGCTTCAAAAAGGCGATGTCGCCGCCCGGTATGTTTAAGGATTTCAATCGGCGCAATTACGAGACGCTGCAAGCGTCGCCGGCCGCCCAGAAATACTTCATGCTATTTCTCAAGCGAGCGTACCTGAAGCACTATGAAGAACTGTCGCGGGTGCGCCCACCGCTCGAGGAATCGGAGATCTGGATTGGGCAGAATAGGGCTGATTACGGCCTGCTCATAACACCGCGCTACCAGAACGGCACTTGGGAGAATGACCGGAGCGAGATACGCCGTTTTCCAAAGCGTTACTGGACGATCGGACACATCCTTCACACTGGGCTGGTCGTCGATGGTGATCCAGACCCAATCGAATTCGCATCGGTGAAAGACTATCTGACCTTCTTCAAGAACACTTTGGTAAGGGCATCCGGTTCACCGTACGAGAAGGCGATTGCCAAGCTCTATGTCGATTACGTCAAGGCAGCGGACGATCCTGAGAGCATTCCGCTTCTGATCCCAGAGTATCGTTATGGTGGAAGGGCGTCGGCACATAAATACCGTCTCGACTTCACGATTATCAATCCATTCACGATGGAGAAGGTGGCGTACGAGCTGTCGCCGTGGTCGACGCATGGCTATCTGAGCAAGATCAAAGGCCTAACACAAGCGAAGATTAACGAAATGGCGAAGGGAAACTTCGAAAAGGAGATGGAGAAGCACCGCTCCTTCTTCAAGAAACACGGTATCTACGCATTGATCTACACCGACGAACAGCTCGCCAAGATCGATGAGGTGTTCGACGACATGCAGCAGTTTCTAAATCCTGTGGACCAAGTTGAGCAGCTCGACTTCCATTTGATGGAGGCTTTTTTTAAGAAATAGCCTGCCGTGCGCTGACGCCCCTTGTCGGCTTTCGTGATCGGATCGGCGGCCATCGAATGGCCGAGATGAGGGCGCAGAATCGCCACGCTCCGTTCCGCGTTTGCTGCCGCAAACGCTCCATGCGTCACGTGACGTCGATCCTCGGCGCTTGGAGCCGAGGTCGGCCGAGGTTCGCGATGCGCTGGCGCGCATAAAAAGACTTTCATTAATCACCGCCAATCGACCAGCTCAGCACGTCGCAGGC
>JBGSBH010000207.1:0-4006 GCA_041730635.1 Cypionkella sp. | reverse complement strand
TTTTTTTTACAAACGGCTTCATCGCAATATAATGCATTTTTTTTTTTATATTTAAAGCAAAAATGTAAGAGGTCGTCGATCTCGACGATCCGGGGATCGCGCTCGAGCATGGCGGACAGGGCGGCCGGCCAGGGGCCCGGCGGCACGTCGAGGTCGCTCCACTGCCACCGTCCGGCGAGGTCCATGCCGCCGTGCCCGTCCGGGAGCAGCAGCACCGCGCCCTGGCTGTCGGTGATATCCGCCAGCGCCTGCGCGGCCCGTTCCGGCAGGGGCGCGGCGTCGGCTCCGGCGCGGCCGATGGTGCCGGTGAAGCGCAGCCATTCCGCCCGGTAGTCGTAGCGATGCTGGAACAGGTGCTTCAGCACCTTCACCCGCAGCCAGCCGCGTAACCGGCGCGACGGGAGCCACAGCAGCGCCGCGGTCGCGGCGGCGAAGACGAAGGCGACCTGGGTCAGCCGCGCGATTCCGCCACCGAACAGGTTGACCGACTGCGCGAGCAGGAACATCGCCAGCAGGTAGCCGCCGATCACCACCAGCGAGAGCGACTGGAACGCCACCGCGCGGCTCGGCACCAGGCGCAGGTCGGCGGCGCGATCGTTCGACCCCAGCGCCAACAGCAACGCCATCGCCGCCGCCACCAGGCCGCGCAGGGCCATCAGCCCATCGGGCAGATAGCCGACCGACCAGGCGAAAGTGTAGAGGTTGAGGTGCCAACCCCACAGCAGCAACAGCGCGGCCGCGGGCCAGCGCAATACCTGGCGCGCGCCGGCCGAGGCGCCGGCGTAGAGGTTGTGCAGCAGCACCAGCGCGCCGGCCGCCACGAGCGCCTGCAGCAGCGAAGCGACCGCGAACGCCGCGCCGTGAGCCGCGGGCACCTCGGCGAAGCGCGCGCCGAGGATCGCCACCGCCGGCTGGAGACATTCGACGAAGGCCAGCGCGATCACCAGCGGGCGGATCGGTCCGAGCGTCTGATCGCGGCCGTCAGTGGCGAACAACCGGTAGAGCACGAGGATCCAGGCGAGGTTGCGCGGAGTCTCGATCAGCGAACCGAGCAGGCTGCCCGGCCCCCACGCGGCGTTGGTGACGCACCAGACCGCGGTGATGGCGAGCGCCAGCACGGCGGCCGGGCGCTCGCGGCGCGCGCTGCCGGAGCGACTGGCGAGCCAGGCGGCGACCAGCGCGCAGACCACCGCGCCGGCGAGGTTCGAGGCGAACCCCGCGAGCACCCAGACCCCGCCGATCACCGCGCCCCCTCCGGCCACAACACCACGCGCACGGTCTGCAGGAGGATCAGGAGGTCGAGGAAAGGGGTGTAGTTCTTCGCGTAGTACAGATCGTATTCGAGCTTCGCCCGGGCGTCCTCGACGCTGCGCCGTAGGGGTAGTTGATCTGCGCCCAGCCGGTGATCCCCGGCTTCACCATGTGCCGCTCGGCATAGTAGGGTAGCTTGTCCTCGAGGTCGGCGACGAACTGGGGCACCTCCGGCCGCGGGCCGACGAAGCTCATCCGCCCGGCGAGCACGGTCCACACCTGCGGCAGCTCGTCGATCCGCACCTTGCGAATGAAACGGCCGAGGCGAGTGATCCGCGGATCGTCGCGCTCCGCCCATTTGGCGCCGCCGGCTTCGGCATCGGTGCGCATCGAGCGCAGCTTGAGCACGGTGAACGGTTGCCCGTAGAGCCCGACGCGGGTCTGGCGGAAGAACGCCGGCCCATGGCTGTCGAGCTTCACCAGCGCGGCGAACAGTGCGATGATCGGAAACGTCAGCGCCAGCAGCAGCCCGCTGGCGACGACATCGAATACCCGCTTGGCCGCGCTCGACAGCATCCGTCCGCTCGAGAAGCCGTCGGAAAAGATCAGCCAGCTGGGATTGAGCGTATCGAGATCGACCCGACCGGTCTCGCGCTCGAGGAAGCTCGAGAAGTCGTTGACGTGGACCCCGTGCGTCTTGATCCGCAGCAGGTCCTTGAGCGGCAGCGAGTTGCGCCTCTCCTCGAGCGCGAGCACGACCTCGCTGGCGCCGATATTCTCGACGAACCGCCCGAGATCGTGGATCGCGCTGCGCGGGATCGCTTCCTCGACCACCGGCGAGCCTTCGTTCATGCCGATGAAGGCAACCACCGCGAAACCGCTCTCGCGGCGTTCGGCAAGGTCGCGAATGCGCCGCGCGCGCAGGCCGTCGCCCAGCACCAGGACACGGCGGCGAAAGGCAGCGGCACCGATCACGCTGCCGACCAGCAACCGGTTGGCGACGAGCAGCGCGATGCTGAGCACCATCGCGTAGATCAGGGTCGAGCGCCAGAACGTGTTGCCGGGCAGGAAGAAGTCGATCACCGACAGCGCGATGATCCCGAGGCTGACGGCCACCAGCAGCCGCGCGCCGGCGTAGCGCATCGAGCGCAGCGCGTCGGCGCCGTACGTGCCGACCGCGATCATCGCCAGCCAGACGACCCCGGCGAGAGCCGCGAGCATGCCGATGCGGTCCGATACGCGACCGGGGTCGATGTCGATCTGGGCCGCGCGCACCTGCCAGGCGAGCTCCCCGGCCGCAATCAGCAGCGCCAGGTCGAACAGCCCGAGCAGCATGACCGCGTGCGGGATGTAGTGCTTGAACAGGCGGATCATCGTCTCGGCCGGCGCGCTCCAGATCGGACAGCACGCCTAGGGCCGAGAGATGAAATGTCGGTAAATCTTACACGTCGCGCACCCGCGCGCGATGTGTCTGGTTAAGCCTCAGTTTCCGTCGACGGCGTCGCCGACCTTCTGCGCGGCCTCGCTCACGTCCCCCGCGGCGTCGGCGATTGCGTTGTCCTTGGCCACTTCGGCCCCGCTCATGCTGGTCACGATGAAATAACCCGCGACCAGGGCGACGATCAGCAGCAGGGCGATCAGCCACCCGGCTCCGCCCCCGCGCCGCTCCTCGTCATGGATCACCGTGTGCGTGGTATGCGTGTTACCGGTCGGCGTCTCGACTTCGGTAATGCGTTCTTCGACCATTGGACTTCTCCCTGGTTGCGGGCGAAAAACGACGGGTGGGGAGCGCGGGTTCCCCGGACGATGGTTAACCGGAAAAGCGGAACGGCGTCGCCCCTTGCTCGAGCGGGGAGAACTGCAGCGGCGTGCCGCGCGGAGGAAGCGAGCGCTGGGTGCACTCCGGGATATGGCAGCGCGCGCAGCCGTGGCCGATCGGCGTGGCGTCTTCCGGGCGAAGGGGGACGCCGCGGGCGGCCACGAGGTCTGCCGCCAACCGGGCCTCGATCCCCAGCACCACGGCGAACCGCGCGCCTTCCCGCCCCTCGACGGTGCGGGCGATCGTCAGCCAGTGCGCGGGCGCCGCGCCGGCGCCGTCGACCATGACGGGCTGGGCGCAGAACTCGCCGCGCCGCTCGAACGCGCGGTGAAAATGCCACAACGGACAGCTCGCATCGCTGTCCAGCAAGGTTACCCCGCTCGCGCCGGCATAGCGCTTGGAGAACTGGCCGGCCCGGTCGATCCGCGCCATGAAGAACGGCAGCCCCCGCTGGCCCACCCGCTGGAGCGTGGTCAGCCGATGCGCCAGGCTTTCGAACCCGACCCCGAACCGGCGCATCAATACCTCGAGATCGTAGCCGGTCGCCTCGCAGGCGCGCAGGAAACGGCCGTAGGGCATTACCAGCGCCGCCGCGACGTACGAGGCGAGATGGCGCTCGAACAATCGCCGCGCCGTCTCATCGCTCACCTGCGCACCCGCGGCGAGCGCGGCGATCGGCTCGCGGAACTCGAGCCAGGCGAGCTGCGTCGCGACCTGGAACGTCCGTGAGGCGGGGCCGAGCATCTCGGCGAGCTGCAGTTGGCGCGCATGCAGGTCGAGCCGGCGGACCGCGCCGGGCAAGACTTCGCGCGGGAGGATCCGCACTGCCAGCTGGTGGCGCTCGCGCAGGCGGTCGGCGAGCGCCGCGTAGGGATCGCCGCGCGACAGGCGCAGCTCGTCGGCCAGCGCTTCGGCGGCGGCGTCGAGGTCGGCGAC
>JBGSBH010000206.1:0-4031 GCA_041730635.1 Cypionkella sp. | reverse complement strand
AGCGCGAGCGCGCGGGTCACGAGGCGCTGCGCGCCGCGGCGATCGCCTCCCCCAGCCGCTCGCGGCCGACAGCACCGGAGAACGCCGTGTCGCCGACCACCCAGCTCGGAGTGCCCTCGAACCCCAGCCGGCGAGCCAGATCGGCGTTCTTTTGCAACTCGAAGGTCGCTTCGGGCGAGGAAGCGAACTTCTCGGCTGCCGCCACGTCGAGCCCCGCCGCCTCGGCCGCCAGCGCGATCGTCCGCGCGCTCGGCGGACCGTGCGCGAACAGCGCGTCGTGGAACGCCGCGTACCGGCCCTGCTTTGCGGCAGCGAGCGCCATCCGGGCCGCCGCTTCGCTACCTTCGAAGATCGGCCATTCGCGCATCACCACCTTGAGGTCCGGGTGGGCGGCGATCAGCGCCTTCACCTCGGCCACCGACTGGCGGCAGAAAGTGCACCCGTAGTCGGTGAATTCGACCAGCGTCACCGCGCCGTCCGGATTGCCGAGCACCGCACCGGGGAACGGGCGCGTCACGTCGCCGGCGACCCCTGCCAGCCGGGCGCGGGCTTCCCTGGCCTGGTAGGCCTCGGCCATCTGCGGCAGGATTTCCGGATGCGCCAGCAGCCAGGCCCGGGTGGCACTGCCGCCGAGGCCGGACAGCGCGAACGCCCAGGCGCCGAGGAAGCCGAACACCAGCGCGACCAGCGCAGCCGGGAGAAGCGAAAGCAGCCGGTTCATCGCGCCCGCCGCTACTTGCGCTCCCGCTGGCGTTCAAGCTCGGCGCGCGCGGCAAGCGCGATGTCCTGCGCGCGCAGCCAGTCGGGCGAACCTTTGGGCAGGCCGGCCTCGGCCTCGGCATGGTTGGCCGGGTCTTCGGTGGCGATCAGCGCATGGCCGAACAGCGCGGCGATCAGCGGCTGGTTGCCGGTCAGCGCGGCCGCGCGGCGGAGCGGGGCGATCGCCTCGGCCGGGCGGCCCGATTCGAGCAGTACCTGCCCCTCGAGCTCGAGGAAGTAGGGGTTGTCGGGATCGGTGGCGAGCAGCGCGCGGGTTTCGGCGAGCGACTTGTCGATCAGCGCTTCCTTGTGGAAGGCGTAGGCCCGGGCATAGCGCGCCGGCACGCTGGTGTCGCTCGGCGGAAACTCGCGCAGCGTCTGCGCGGGCTTCTGGATATATCCGGCGAGCTTCGCCTTGGCCCGTTCGAAGCGGGCCTGCAGCGCCGGATCGTCGGGCGCGTCCCAAGCCGGGTCGGCGGTGTAATCCTCGCGCAGCCGGGCGATGCGGTCGCCCGACAGCGGGTGCGTGCGGACGAACGCCTGCTCGTCGTCCTGGCTGTAGCCGTAGCGGAATTCCTGCGCGCGCAGCTTGCCGAAGAACGCCAGGCTGCCGCGCCCCGAGATGCCGGCTTTCGACAGGTACTGTGCGCCAGCGGCGTCGGCGGCGCTTTCCTGCCCGCGGCTGAAGGCGAGGAACTTGCCCATCGCCGCGCGCTGGCCGGCCATCATCACCCCCATTGCGGCATCGCCCGCGCCGGCGGCCGCGGCCGCGGCGGCGAGCACCAGCGAGAGGAGCGAGATGCCGGTCGCCTCGCTCACCCCGTCGGAGTAGGAGATCACGTGGCCGCCGGTGATGTGGCCCAGCTCGTGGGCGATCACCCCCTGGACTTCGTTGGCAGTGTCGGCCGCGTCGAGCAGCCCGGTGTGGATGTAAATCGCCTGGCCGCCGGCGACGAACGCGTTGATGCTCTGATCGTTGATAAGAACGATGTCGACGTTGGCCGGGGTGAGGCCCGCAGCCGCGATCAGCGGCGCGGCCATATCGTCGAGCAGCGCCTCGGTCTCGGCATCGCGCAGAATCGACTGCGCGGCGGCGGGCTGCGCCGCGAGCGAGAGCGCTGCGGCGAGCGCGAGCAGGCGGGAGACGAAGCGCATCGGGCGCCGATTCTAGCCGCCGGGGCGCTGAACCGGAAGTGAAGCCGGCGGCGGCGCGGTGGTGCGGCGCAGGAAGGCGACCATCGGCTCGCGCACGATCCCGCCCTGGGCGAACGGCCTCGACAGCGCCATGATGATCCCCGCGTGGCCCATGCCCTCGTACTCGCGCTCCTCCACCGGGGCCCCGAGCTTGCGCAGCGCCGCCGCCAGCCGCCGCGCGTTGCGCACCCGCACGACGGTGTCGGCGGTGCCGTGGAGCAGCAGGATCGGCGGTGCGTCGGCGCGGGCGAAGGCGATCGGCTGGGTCTCGCGCGGGTCCGCCACGTGGCCGAGCGCGTTCTTCGCCGAATCGCTGGTGAAGGGATAGAAATCGGTCGGGCCGGCCATGCTGACGATGCCCCCGATCCGGCCCTGGGCAACGCCGGCGGCGGCGAGCCAGCGCGGGTCGAGCCCCATCATCAGCACGTTGTAGGCCCCCGCCGAGTGCCCGGCGAGGGCGATGCGATCGGTTTGCACCCCGTTTGCAGTCGCCCGGTCGAGCGCCCAGCGGATGCCGGCGGCGGTATCTTCGAGCATCGCCGGGTAGCGCCCGTCGGGGACCAGCCGGTAGCCGACGAGCGCGGTGGCGAACCCCGCCTCGCCGAGCGTGCGCGCGACGAAGCGATATTCCTTCGGCGCGCCGATACGCCAGGCGCCGCCGTGGAAGAACATGACCAGGGGGGCGGGCCCGCCAGCGCCTTTGGCCGGCACCCACAGTTCGGCGCGCTGGGCCGGATGATCACCGTAGAGCCCTTGCGCCGCGAGCCGCACCGCCCGCTCGCGGGGGAAGCGCGCGTCGATCCATTCGAGCGAGGCGGCCGACCCGTTGGCGGTCGCCCAGCGCCAGAAGCCGAACGCGGCGAGTGCCACCAGCGCGAGCGCGAGCACGGTCCACACGATCCACCGCCTGCGGGGTCTGGCCATCTCGTTCAAGCGGCCTGTTCCTGCTGCTGCACGGCTTTGACGATCTGCGCGGTCTCCCCGTGGGTGGAGATGCCGATTGAGCGAAGGAACTCCGCCCCGGTGGCGAAATCGTCGCCCAGCCACAGGGGCACCCGGGCCGCCTCGATCATCGCCTTGCCTGCGAGTTCCTGCGGCGACAGCGGGCCGGCGCCGGTGCGAATGAACACCGCCGCGATGCGCCCGGGGCTCGCCTGCACGGTGTCGGCATAGGCGGCGAGATCGCCCTGGGTGTCGTCGCCGATCAAGGCGAAGCGCAAGTCCGGATAGAAGCTCAGCAATTGCTCGAGCGCGGCGCGCTTGTGTCCGCCGTGGCTCTCGGCGCCGAAGGTCGCGCGGTTGAGCCCCCAGTCGCGCAGCAGCAGCGGGCCCAAGGGCAGGCCGCGGCTCTGCTGGAATGCCACGAGATAGGCGAACAGGTTCCACGGCGAGGACGAGATGTAGAAGAAGGGCCGGTGCGTGGCCGGATAGCGCGCGCCGGTGCTCCCGGGGTGCGCCAGCACCGCCCCGCCGCCGAGCGCGCCGAAGAACACGTCCGCGCCGGGCACCGCGATCCGTTCGTCGGGCAGCTCGGCCAGCACCCGGCGCCAGTTCTTCGCGACCGCCCGGTAGCCGCCGGTGATGCCGGTCTCGACGATCGTGTCGTCGATGTCGGACACCACCGCGAGATGCGTCGCGGTGCCGGGAGCGAGGACGTAGCCTTCGATGCACTGCGGCCCTTCGGCGGTCAGCCAGTGCAGGCAGGCGACTTCCCAGGCCGGATCGCGCGACAGCGGCCAGCCAGGCTCGAGCGGCACGTCGAAGCGGACGTAGCCTTCGGGGTCGCTGATCGCCTCGCGCTCGAGCGTGGTGCCGCCGGGCCCCTTCAGCTCGAGCCGCACGGCGAGCCCCGCCACCTCGCGCGAGGCGAACTGCGCCAGCATCGTGCGCATCGCCTGTATCCGCCCGCGCCGCTTGAACAGGTGCGCGCCGGGCGCGCCCGCGCGCAGCGCGCGCGCCGATAAAGTCAGACGGGTCTCGCTGCGATAGCCGAAGAACGGCTGGAGCCGGACGGGCGCGCGGTCGAACAGGGCCATCGCCGCCCGCGCTCGACCATCGTGACGCTGACGCCCGCCGAC
>JBGSBH010000205.1:0-4107 GCA_041730635.1 Cypionkella sp. | reverse complement strand
CTTGCGAGGGCGGCGAGGCGCAGGTGATCCGGGTGCGCGCGTTCGATGTCGCCACTTTCGTTGCCCACGGCGCGGCGCAGGCGGGGATCGTCGGGTCCGACGTGATCGAGGAGTTCGACTATTCGGACCTCTACGCCCCGGTCGATCTCGCGATCGGCCGCTGCCGGCTGTCGGTCGCCGAGCCCGCTGCCGGCGCGGCGTCGATCGACGGCGCCAGCCATGTGCGGGTCGCGACCAAGTATCCCGAGCTCACCCGCCGCCATTTCGAGCGGCGCGGCGTGCAGGCCGAATGCGTGAAGCTGAACGGTGCGATGGAGATCGCCCCCGCGCTCGGCCTCGCCGGGCGGATTGTCGACCTGGTCTCGAGCGGGCAGACGCTTAAGGACAACGGGCTGGTCGAGACCGCGACGATCATGGAGATCACCGCCCGGCTGGTGGTCAACCGCGCCGCGCTCAAGACCGACGCCCGGGTCGCCGCGCTGGTCGATCGGTTTCGCGAGGTCATCGAATGAAGCGCCTGAACGCCTCCGATACCGGATTCGACAAGGCGTTCCGGCGGGTGGTCGAGGATCGCCGCGAGATCGACGAGGGCGTGGCGTCCGACGTCGCCGCGATTCTCGCCCGGGTGAAAGCGAAGGGTGACGCCGCGCTTAGCGAATATACCCAGCGGTTCGACGACCACCAGCTGACCGAGGAAAGCGACTGGCGGATCGATCCGGCGGAATGCCGAGCGGCTTTCGAGGGGCTGGCGCCGGACTTGCGCGATGCGCTTGCTCTCGCGGCAGACCGCATTCGCGCTTACCACACGGGGCAATTGCCCGCCGACCGCGACGAGACCGACGCCGCGGGGGTCCGCCTCGGCGCGCGCTGGCGCCCGGTCGATGCGGCCGGGCTTTACGTCCCGGGCGGGCGCGCCGCATACCCCTCGTCGCTGCTGATGAACGCGATTCCCGCCAGGGCCGCCGGGGTGGAGCGGCTGGCGATCGTCACCCCGACCCCGGGCGGCCAGACCAACCCGCTGGTGCTCGCCGCCGCGCACCTCGCCGGGGTCGACGAGATCTGGCGCATCGGCGGGGCGCAAGCGATCGCCGCGCTCGCCTATGGCACCGAGCGCATCCGCCCGGTCGACGTCGTCACCGGCCCCGGCAACGCCTGGGTCGCGGAAGCCAAGCGCCAGCTCTACGGCGTGGTCGGGATCGACATGGTCGCCGGGCCGAGCGAGATCCTGGTCATCGCCGACGGAGCCAACGATCCCGACTGGATCGCCGCCGACCTCTTGAGCCAGGCCGAGCACGACCCGGATGCGCAGTCGATCCTGATCACCGACGACGAGGACTTCGCCGACCAGGTCGAGGACCGGATCGATGTCCAGTGCGCGATGCTGGCGACGCGCAAGGTCGCGCGCCGAAGCTGGGACGAGCACGGGCTGATCGTGGTGGTCGATCGGCTCGAGCAGGCGATCCCGCTCGCCAACCGGCTCGCCGCCGAGCACGTCGAGCTGGCGGTGGCCGACCCGGCGCCGTTCCTCGACGGCATCCGCCATGCCGGCAGCGTGTTCGTCGGCCGGCTCGCACCCGAGGCGATCGGCGACTACGTCGCCGGGCCCAACCACGTGCTCCCCACCGGCCGCCGCGCGCGCTTCGCCAGCGGACTGTCGGTGCTCGACTTCATGAAGCGCACCAGCTTCATCGAGCTGGGCCAGCCGGCCTTGCGCGCGATCGGCCCGGCCGCCGCCGCGCTCGCCCATGCCGAAGGTTTGCCGGCCCACGCGCTGTCGATCGAACTGAGGCTGAAATGAGCAATCTTCGCCACAATCCGCGCAGCCAGGCGCGCTCTGCCGCGCGGCTCGCCGCGGTCCAGGCGCTCTACCAGCAGGCGATGGAAGGGACCGGCGAGGCCCGGCTGCTCGACGAGTTTCATCAGCACCGCTTGGGAATGATCGACGACGAACTGGACTCCGAGTTCGCCGGCGCCGAAGTCGAGTTCTTCGACGACCTCGTCCGCGGCGTGCTCGCCCGCCGCGACGAGATCGACGACCTGCTCGCGGGGAAGCTGGCCCAGGGCTGGAGCCTCGCCCGGCTCGACAAGACCATGCTGCAGCTCCTGCGCGCCGGAAGCTACGAGCTGATCGCGCGCCCCGACGTGCCGATTGCCGCGGCGATCAGCGAATGGGTGGACGTTGCCAAGGCCTTCTTCGACGACCGTCAGGCAAAGTTCGTCAACGGCGTGCTCGATGCAGTGGCGAAGGAGGCCCGCTCCTGAGCCCGCTGGCCGGAGCGGTTTCGGGTCCGGCGCTCACCTCCCGCAAAGAAGCCTTGCCCCGGACCGAAGCCGGAGTGACAGGTACGGCGTGCACGAGGCCGGCTTCATAGTGACCCTGCGCGAGCTAGCGACCGATCCCGCCGCCCGCGGGCTTGCCGACGATTGCGCGGTACTCGAGGTGGGCGGCGAAGCACTGGTCCTGACCCACGATACGATGGTGGAGGGGGTTCACTGGCTCCCTGGGCAGGATCTCGCCGATGTCGCCTGGAAGCTCGTCGCGGTGAACCTGTCGGACCTCGCGGCAAAGGGCGCCGAGCCGGTCGGCGTGCTGCTCGGCTACATGCTCGGCGAAGGGGACGATCGGTTTCGCGGCGGGCTCGGCGAAGCCCTCGGTGCTTTCGGCGTACCGCTCCTCGGCGGCGACACCGTCGCCGGGCAGGCGACGCGCAGTTTCGGCCTCACCGCGATCGGCCGGGCGACTCACCGGCCGGTTCCCTCGCGCGCCGGCGCGCTGCCCGGCGACGGCGTGTGGCTGGCGGGCAAGGTAGGCGCCGCCATGATGGGATGCGAGGCGCTGCGCGATGGGACCGGCGCCGACAGTGTCGTCTATCGCCGGCCGCAGCCCCTGCTAGCCGAAGGCCGGGCGCTGGCGCCGCGAGTCAGCGCGATGATGGATGTCTCGGACGGCCTCCTGCTCGACGCTTCGCGCATCGCCTCGGCAAGCGGCGTGACGCTCGATATCGAGGTCGCCTCGGTGCCGCTGGCAGCGCCGGAGCGGCGCCGCGCCGACGCGCTGCGCTGGGGAGATGATTACGCGCTGCTGTTCACCGCCCCGCCCGCGTTCGCGCCGCCCGTGGCGGCGGCGCGGATCGGGCAGGTTCGCGACCGCGGCGAATACCCGCTGCTGCTCGGCGGAGTGCCGCCCGCGCCCGGCGACGCGCTCGGTTACACCCACCACGGCCGCTGAGCCCTGAGTATGGGCGCTTTCGCGCTTGCGCGCCCGAGTCGCGGCCCTATAGCTCGCGGCTCCGGCTGCGACAGGGCGCGGCCCTTTTTCCAGGTTAAGCAAGAGGGGACTTACCCGTGGACTTGGTTCTCATTTCGATAGTCTTGGGCGCACTTGCGGTGGTCTACGGCTGGCTCACCAGCATGCAGGTGCTGCGCGCGTCGGCCGGTAACGAGAAGATGCAGTCGATCGCCGCGGCGATCCAGGAAGGCGCGCAGGCGTACCTGCGGCGCCAGTACACCACCATCGGCATCGTCGGGGTGGTCGTGGCGGTGATCGTGTTCTTCTTCCTCGGCGAGATCAGCGCGGCGGGCTTCGTGCTCGGGGCGATCCTGTCGGGCGTGGCCGGCTTCATCGGGATGAACATCTCGGTCCGCTCCAACGTGCGCACCGCGCAGGCCGCCTCGACGGGGCTGCAGCAGGGACTGACGCTGGCGTTCCGCGCCGGCGCGATCACCGGCATGCTGGTGGCGGGCCTCGCGCTGCTGGCGATCGCGGTGTTCTTCTACGTCCTGACCGGCCCGATGGACCTTGCGCCCAACAGCCGCGCGGTGATCGACGCGCTGGTGGCGCTCGCCTTCGGCGCCTCGCTGATCTCGATCTTCGCGCGCCTCGGCGGCGGCATCTTCACCAAGGCGGCCGACGTCGGCGCCGACCTCGTCGGCAAGGTCGAGGCGGGCATTCCCGAAGACGATCCGCGCAACCCGGCGGTGATCGCTGACAACGTCGGCGACAACGTCGGCGACTGCGCCGGCATGGCCGCCGACCTGTTCGAGACCTATGCGGTGTATATAGGTCATTTAATAATTGCAAATCATGTATTAAATTTTTCTAAACTT
>JBGSBH010000204.1:0-4166 GCA_041730635.1 Cypionkella sp. | reverse complement strand
CTCAAGGCTGGTGAAGCCTTCGGCAACCAGCAGCTGGGCCAGCGTTTCATCGACGTCCAGCTCGGTCTGGAACATTTCGGAGCGCTCAACGAACTCGCGCTGGCGCTTCTCGCTGGCGTCGGCCTCGGTCATGATGTCGATCGCCGAGCCGGTCAGCTGGCTGGCGAGGCGGACATTCTGGCCGCGGCGGCCGATGGCGAGGCTCAGCTGGTCGTCGGGAACGACGACTTCGATACGGCCGTCATCTTCGTCGATGACGACGCGCTGCACCGTCGCGGGCTGAAGCGCGTTGACGACGAAGGTCGCGGTGTCGGGCGACCAGGGAATGATGTCGATCTTCTCGCCCTGCATTTCCTGCACGACCGCCTGCACGCGGCTGCCCTTCATGCCGACGCAGGCGCCGACCGGATCGATCGAGCTGTCGCGGCTGATCACCCCGATCTTCGCGCGCGAACCCGGATCGCGAGCAGCGGCCTGGATGCTGATGATCCCGTCGTAGATCTCGGGCACTTCCTGCGCGAACAGCTTCTTCATGAACTCGGGATGCGCGCGGGAAAGGAAGATCTGCGGCCCGCGGTTGTTGCGCTCGACCTTGGTGATCAGCGCGCGCACCCGGTCGCCCGGGCGGGCGGCCTCGCGCGGGATCTGCTGGTCGCGGCGGATAACGCCCTCGGCGCGGCCGAGGTTGACGATCACGTGGCCGAACTCGACCGACTTGATCACCCCGGTGATGATCTCGCCGGCGCGGTCCTTGAACTCCTCGAACTGGCGCTCGCGCTCGGCATCGCGGACTTTCTGAAAGATCACCTGCTTGGCGCTCTGCGCGTCGATCCGGCCGAGATCGACCGGCGGCAGCGGATCGACGATGTAGTCGCCCACCTTGGCGTCGGCCTGCAGCTTGGCGGCCTGGTCGAGGTTCACCTGCTTGAAGTAGTCCTCGACCTCCTCGACCACCTCGACCACGCGCCACCGGCGCAGGTCGCCGGTCTGCGGGTCGAGCTTGGCGCGGATGTCGTTCTCGTTGCCGTAGCGCGCCCGCGCGGCCTTCTGGATCGCCTCCTCCATCGCCTCGATGACGATGCCCTTGTCGATCATCTTCTCCGAGGCGACCGAGTTGGCGATCGCGAGCAGCTCGGCCTTGTTGGCGGAAATCGAGGTGGCCATCAGGTCTTACTCTTCCTCTGTTTCGAGTATTTCGTCGGCGCCCGTCGTGTCGAGCGGCTTGGTGGCGGCGATCAGCGCGTCGGTGAGGACGAGCTGGGCGGTGTGGATCTTGTCGCGCGGGACGGTGACCGTGCCGGTCTTGCGGTCGGAGATGGTCACCGCGCCGCCGGCGATGCCCTGCAGCACGCCTTTGAGCACGCGCTGGTGCCCGCCGACGTCGACCCAGTCCCTGGCCATCACGATCCGCGCTTCGTGCCCGGCCCAGTCGGCGAAGTCCTTTTCGCGCGTCAGCGGCCGGTCGATCCCGGGGCTACTGACCTCGAGGTGATAGGCGCCCTCGATCAGCACCTCGCCGGCTTCCTCGCGCGCGTCGAGCACTTCCGAGACGCGGCGCGAGAGCGCGGCGCACTGGTCGATCACCAGCTGCCCGGTCGCCGGGTCCTCGGCCATCACCTGCAGCGCCTCGCCCCCGTCGCCGGCTTCGGACTGCATCATCCGCACGCGCACGAGCTCGAGCCCCAGCGCGCGCGCTTCGGGTTCGATCAGCTCGATCAGGCGGGCGATATCGGCCACTCGGGTCTCCAGCGGGTCCGGCAAACGGGTTCGGCGCCGGCCCCCGAAGGCGCCAGCCCCTAGATCTCGCGATGTCGGGATGAAGCGCCAGATAGGCCCAGGCGCCGCCAAAGGCAAGCGCTGATCAGTCTTTCCCGACCGTCGCCGTCGACACGGTATCGACCGCGACGATCTCGCCCCGATCGATCATCCACTGCCTGCCGGACTTGGGCGTGAAAAGCCCGAGCGGCACGCGGCGGTGGTACGAGGCAAACACATGAACCTCGGTCGGATGCGGGTCGGGCCGGTGCCGGATCGCGGTCGACACGAAACCGACCGCTTCTTTGGGGATTTCCGGCAACAACATGGTCGGGCAGCCCTGGGCCAACCGGTGCTGGGAGATCACTTTGTCGTCCTTGCCGAGGCGATACCGGTAATGGCCGCCGAGGGGGTATCTGCCCGTCTGCATCGGGGGGGTCAAAACATAGACCTCTACCGTCCCATCCGGGGCGGGCGGCAGGACGATGGTGTTGGGCTGGGCATCGGCGCAGAGCTTGACCTTCCGCTTGCGCGCTTCGTCCAGCGCGCTCTGGCGCGCCCGGGCCATCCGGCTGGCAAGCGCCGACAGGGGCGGACGCGCCGATGCGGGGTGGACGGTCTCGGCTGTCACCGCGCTTTCGACGACGGTGAAACGCGCGACTTCGACTAACCCCTCTCCGAAGTCTCCGAAGAATATTGTCTCGAGCAAACCGTCCTCGCGAGGAAGCACGACATACCCCCGCAGGTTGGGAGCCATCTGCGGATCGAGCTGTGCCGCGAAGCGGTCGGTGGCGTGCCACGCCGCCTGGTCGTACAGGTACATTATCCGACCGCGCTGTTCGGCATCGGCAATCCCGCGTTCGAGAGCGGGCTCGAGCGGCCGCGCCTCGTTCGCTGCCAGGGGAGGCTGGAGGACGCACAGGGCGAGCAGTGTCGCCGCTGATCGAATGCGTTTCCGACTCTTCCCCATCGCCCCCGTCATCTCAATCCTCCTCCTGCATCAGCCCATGCTTCCTGATGCAATGGCGCAGTTGATCGTAGCTTAAGCCCAGCGCCTTGGCCGTCTGCCGCTGGTTCCAGCGGTGGCGGCCGAGCGCGGATTCGACGATCCGCCGCTCGTGCGCATCGACCGCGGCGCGCAGATCGTCGATCCGGTCGTATTCGGTGGCGGTCCGGTCCTCCCGCGCGGCAGGCCGAACCGATTGTGCGCCGGGTTTGCCGGGCGTGGGAGCCGGCTTCCACGGGCTGTCGAAGGGATCGAACACGACGTGCCCGATCGGCGCGGCGGGATCGTCCCAGCGGTAGACCGCGCGCTCGATCACGTTGCGCAGCTCGCGCACGTTGCCCGGCCAGCGGTGCTCCTCGAGCCGCTGGCGGACATGCTCGGCGAAGCCCGGCCAGGCGTCCCAGCGCAGCTCGCTCGCCATCCGCCGGCCGAAAAATTCCGCCAGGACGAGGACATCGCCCTCGCGCGCGCGGAGCGGCGGGAGGGTGATCACCTCGAAGCTCAGCCGGTCGAGCAGGTCGGCGCGGAAGCGGCCCTGGTCGGCCAGCCGCGGCAGGTCCTCGTTGGTCGCGGCGACGATCCGCACATCGACCCGGATCGGCCGGTTGGAACCGATCCGCGAGACCTCGCCGTACTCGACCGCGCGCAGCAGCCGCTCCTGCGCCTGCATGCTGAGCGTCGCCAGCTCGTCGAGGAACAGGGTGCCCTTGTCGGCTTCCTCGAACCGCCCCGCCCGCGCCCGGGTGGCGCCGGTGAAGGCGCCCTGCTCGTGCCCGAACAGCTCGGCCTCGATCAGCGTCTCGGGGAGCGCGGCGCAGTTCATCGTCACCAGCGGCTCGTCCCACCGGGTGGACAGGCGGTGGAGCCGCTCGGCGATCAGCTCCTTGCCGGTGCCGCGCTCGCCGATCACCAGCACCGGGCGGTTCATCAGCGCGGCGCGGCTCGCCCGCTCGACCGCGTCGAGGAACGGCCCCGATTGACCGATGAACTGACTCTCCCGCTCCACGCCCAATCAATAGCGGATTTTCCCACATCTCGGCAATGGTCGCTATGCCTTTGCCCGCGCCGAGCGCCGCTTCAGGCGTAAACCGCATCTGGCACGCCGCTTGCTAAAGGATGAACATCATAGTTGGGAGGTACCGATGTTCGACCGCCGTTTCCTGCAGACCCGCCTCGGCCACGCCGCCATGGCGAGCGTCGCTGCGATGGCGCTGTTCGTCGCGCTGAGCGCGCAGATCCAGGCGACCCCGGCCTATGCCGCGGCCGGCCCCCTTGCGACCACGGAGATCGCGTGAACAAGCCGACCTCATCCGACCCCCTGGGGCCGGAGCGCGACCTCGACCCGCTGCGCGGACAGTCCCCCTTGCGCGGCGAGGACGAGGTGTCGGGCGCTCCGGCCCGCTCC
>JBGSBH010000203.1:0-4185 GCA_041730635.1 Cypionkella sp. | reverse complement strand
GGCGATCACCGCCGGCGCCGGCGCGATTGCCTGCACCACCTCTCGCTCGGCCTCGGTCAGCGGGCCCGACCGCTGGTAGTCGATACCGGCGTTGATCCGCCGCGCGCCGTCGATCTTCAGCAGCCCCGCCTCTAGCTGCTGCGCGGTATAGCCGCCCGCCGTGGGCAGCCCGAACTCGGCCTCGACCTCGCGGCTGATGAAATCATCCTTGAGGATGAAGTTGATCACCCGCGCGTCGGGCGGATAGCCGAACTTGAGCGCGACCTCCTCCGGCAGCACCTCGACCTTGCGGATCGCTTCGGGCGGGAAGCGGCTGAACTCGCGGAAGCCCGAGACCCGCTGGCCGTTGACCAGGAACACCGGGCGCCCGCCGCGCCCGCGGCCCGATCCCGTCTGCGGTGCGAGTTGCGCGACGAGATCGGCGATCGAGGTCGCCCCGTAAGCGGCCACCTCGGCTTCGTTGAGCTCGAGCACCGGGGGGCTGTCGGTCTCCACCTGGCCCGGGATCCGCGCGGCGACCACCACGATTTCGTCGCTGCCGTCGATGTCGTCGGCGGCGGCAGGAGTCGCCGGCGGCGCGGGCGGTGCATCTTGGGCGACAGCAGCGGTAGTAGCGGCGGCGAGCGCCAGCAGCGAGATCGAACGAAGGAAACGCACTACGGGAAAGCCCCTTTGAAATTACCGCTAGATGCCTCCCCGCCGCGGCCATGGCGCCAAAGCGACTCGGCGCGCAAGGCATTCTTGCGTAATGTTTTGTCGCACCGCCCGGTGGGGCAGCGCACTCGCGCGGGCAGCGCGCTTCCCTTTTCCCGCTCCCGCGTCTAAGGGCGCGGCCAATTCGACCAACTTTCGACCAGGAACCGACGAGCTACATGGCCAAGGAAGAACTCCTCGAGATGCGTGGCCGGGTGGTGGAGCTGCTCCCGAACGCGATGTTTCGGGTGGAGCTCGAGAACGGCCACGAGATCCTCGGCCACACCGCAGGCAAGATGCGCAAGAACCGCATTCGCGTGCTAACCGGCGACGAAGTGCTCGTCGAGCTGACGCCCTACGATCTCACTAAGGGGCGGATCACCTATCGCTTCATGCCGGGGCGCGGCGGCCCGGGGCCGCAGTTACGCGCCTTGTCCTTCGAGACGCTCGGCTTGCAGCCTCGCTCCTCAGGACGAACGGAAAGCTTTGAATGACCGTTCATCCTGAGGAGCGGCTGAAGCCGGAGGCTGAGGACGCGTCTCGAAGGGCGTTGATCCTCGCTTCTGCCAGCCCGCGCCGGCGCGAGCTGCTCGCGCGGCTCGGGGTCGCGCCGGCGCGCGTCGTGGCGGCCGACATCGACGAGACCCCCCGCACGGGCGAGTTGCCGCGCGTCTACGCGGCGCGGATGGCGCGCGGGAAAGCGGCCGCGGCGGCCGGCGACGGCGCGTTCGTGCTGGCGGGGGACACCGTGGTCGCCGCCGGCCGCCGTATTCTTCCTAAGGTCGAGGACGAAGCGACCGCGCGGGCGTGCCTCGAGCTGTTGTCGGGCCGCCGCCACCGGGTCCTCTCGGCGATCGCGCTGCGGGCGCCCGACGGGACGGTGCGCGAGCGGCTGAGCGAGACCCAGGTGCGCTTCAAGCGGCTTTCGGAGCAGGAGATCGCCGCGTACCTCGCCGGCGGCGAGTGGCACGGCAAGGCCGGCGGCTACGCCATCCAGGGCGCGGCCGAGGGGCTCATCGCCTGGATCGCCGGCAGCCATTCAGGCGTCGTCGGCCTGCCGCTGTTCGAAACCCGCGCGCTGCTCAGGGCCGCGGGCTTCGCGATTCCCTGATGGGCTGGCTGATCGAGCAGGGCATCGGCGAGGAGCGCGCCCTGCGCTACAGCGGCGGCCACGCGGTGGCGGCGCGGGTGCGCTGGCCGGGCGCGCTGGAGCCGGGGCTCGTGGCCGACGCCGTGCTGGTCGAGCGAGCGCGCGGTTCGCAGCGCGGCCGGGGGCGCTTTCCCGGCGGTGAGGAAGCGCTGGTCGATCGGCTGCCCGCGGACGCGAGCGAAGGCGCGCCGGTTCGGCTCGAGGTGACGCGCGCGGCGGTGCGCGAGGCGCGGCGGGTGAAGCTGGCACAGGCCCGGCCGACCGACGCCCCCGCCCGTCCCGCGCCGACCCTCGCCGAAGCGCTCGGCGGCACGGTCGTCCGCCGTTTCCCCGACGAGGCCTGGAGCGAAATCTGTGCCGAGGCCGCCGACGGCGCGGTCGCCTTCGCCGGCGGCACGCTGCACTTCGCGCCCACGGTGGCGATGACGCTGGTGGACGTGGACGGCGCCCTTCCCCCGCGCGAACTGGCGCTCGCCGCGGTCGCGCCGCTCGCGACGGCGATCGAACGTTTCGCGCTCGGGGGCGCTGTCGGGATCGACTTTCCCACCCTTCCCGCGCGGGCCGATCGCCAGGCGGTCGATGCCGCGCTCGGCCGCGCGCTCGCCGGCTGGGACCACGAACGCACGGCGATGAACGGGTTCGGCTTCGTCCAGATGGTCGCGCGCTGCGAGCGGCCTTCGCTGCTTCACCGGGTGCAGTTCGAAGCGGCCGCCGCGGCCGCCCGGCTGTTGCTGCGCCAGGCCGAAGGCCTCGCGGGCGCCGGTGCGGTCCTGCTGACCGCGCACCCGCGCGTGCTGGCCGAGATCGCGCCCGAGTGGACCGCCGAACTCGCGCGGCGGACCGGGCGGATCGTCCGTTTCACCCCCGATGCCGCGATTGCAACCGCCGCCGGCCACGCCCAGATCATGCCGCCATGAGCTCGACGCCGCGTCCGTGCCCGATCTGCCGCAAGCCCCGCAGCGCCGAGCACGCGCCGTTCTGTTCGGCGCGCTGCAAGGACCGCGACCTGGTGCAGTGGTTCTCCGACGGGTACGCGGTGCCCGGCCCGCCGGCGGACCCCGAGGAGATCGACCGCGCCCGCGATTGAGCCCCTTGCCAAGCCGCGTGCGCCCCGCCATAGCGCCGCCTCGCCAACCGGACCGCCCCCGAAGGGCCTTCCGCTCAGCGCCTGCCTCGGTAGCTCAGTTGGTAGAGCATGCGACTGAAAATCGCAGTGTCGGTGGTTCGAATCCGCCCCGAGGCACCATTTCCGCAGCCCTCGACGAAGCCGCTCACGCGGCGCGCGCGGCGATCTCTGCCTTGCCGGTGATCCAGCGCAGGAATTCGGACTCGAGCGGGCAGAACGGGGTGCCGTCGGGGTGCAGCACGTCGTGGAACCACGGCTGCTCGCCGCGCTCGATCGCCTGATTGTGCGCCGCATCCCAGGCGAAATGGGTCTGCGTGCGGCCTGCAACGAGGCCCCAGTTGAACGCGCCGACGCCGTGTTCCTTGGCGATCGGCAGCACCCCGTGAAACGTGCTGCCGGTCATCCGCGCCATGTATTCGGTGCACAGGATCGGCCGCTTGAACGCCGCGAGCCAGGCGATCCGCTGCGCGAACTGATCAGGCGCCTCGTAGTTGTGGAACGAGACGACGTCCGAATGAGCGAGCTGGATCCGCTGGATCTTGGTGAGCCGGTGGCGGGCCGACCAGTCCCCGAGCCAGATCGCGCTGGTCAGCGGCTGCGACGGGCGCGCCGAGCGGGCCCAGCCGAACGCCTCGGCGAGCAGCGGGGCGACCAGCGCGGCCTTTTCGCGCAACACCGCCGGGTCGCAGTTCGACACTTCGTGGCCGTTGTCGGGCTCGTTCCAGATGTCCCACGCCAACACCCGCGGATCGTCCGCGAAGGCGCCGACCACCGCGGTGACGTAATCGCGCAGCCGCGGGTGCTGTGCCGGGTCCTTGAGCGCCGGCACGCCGGGCGACTGGACCCAGCCCGAATTGTGCACTCCCGGGGCCGGCGCCGGCTGCTCGCCCAGCCGCGGTTCGGGGTGCCAGCAGGAATCGAACAGCACCAGCATCGTGCGAATGCGGTGCCGGTCGGCGGCCGCGAGATAGCGTTCGATCCGCGCGAGGAAGCCCGCCGGATCGTGCTGCCAGAGCAGGTCGTGCAGATAGACCCGCGCGGCGTTCATGCCGAGATCGGCGGCCCAGCCGAGTTCGCGCTCGATCGCCGGCTCGTCGAACGTCTCTGCCTGCCAGAATTCGAGCTGGTTGACCGCGTAGGACGGGGTGAAATTGCACCCGACCAGCCACGGCTGGGCGGCGTGCCACCGCCGGGCCGCCGCCGCGCTCCCGCCGCC
>JBGSBH010000202.1:0-4234 GCA_041730635.1 Cypionkella sp. | reverse complement strand
ATTTAGATGTATTTTCGCCTTGTTGTTTTCTTGTTGCCCATCTACAATTCGATAGTTCATAATTGCCTTTTTGATTAGGGAATCTATCAAGAGATGTATTTGGTGGTCTTTCTCCCATATCTTCTAAAAAGTTTTCATACCTGGATCGGCTCGCCGATCAGGGGGATCGCGCCGAACAGCCCGGTGATGACCTTGGCGCCCCAAAAGCTCATCTGCCCCCACGGCAGCACGTAGCCCATGAAGCCGGTCGCCATCAGCAGCAGGAAGATGACCACGCCGATCAGCCAGACCATCTCGCGCGGGGCCTTGTAGCTGCCGTAGAAGAACCCGCGGAAGATGTGCAGGTAGATCACCGCGAAGAACAGGCTCGCCCCGTTGGCGTGCGCGTAGCGCAGCATCCAGCCCCAGTTGACGTCGCGCATGATGTGCTCGACCGAGCCGAAGGCGACCGCGGCGTTGGCGGCATAGTGCATCGCCAGGATCACCCCGGTGACGATCTGCAGCACCAGGCAGAAGCCGGCGAGGACGCCGAAATTCCACATGTAGTTGAGGTTGCGCGGCACCGGGTAGCCCGCGCCGACCGCGTTGTAGACGAGGCGCGGCAGCGGCAGCTTCTCGTCGAAGAACCGCGCGACCGGGTTCTTGGGTTCGTAGTGCTTGGCCCAGGGGAAGCTCATCGTTTCGCTCTCTCTCGCCTCAGCCGATCTTGACGACGGTGTCGGAAGTGAATTCGTACTCCGGCACTTCCAGGTTGGTCGGCGCCGGGCCTTTGCGGATCCGCGCCGCGGTGTCGTAGTGCGAGCCGTGGCAGGGGCAGAAGTAACCGCCGAACTCGCCCTTCACCTCGCCCTCGGCGGCGCCCAGCGGCACGCAGCCCAGGTGGGTGCACACGCCCATCGTGATGAGCATGTCCTCGTGGCCTTCCTTGGTCCGCTCGGCGAGTGTCTGCGGATCGCGCAGGGAGCCGACGTTGACCGCGTTCGCCGCCTGGATCTCCGCCGGGGTCAGCCGGCGGACGAACAGCGGCTGCTTGCGGAATACCGCCTTGATCGCCTGGCCGGGCTGGATCGCCGAGACGTCGACTTCGGTGCTGCTCTCGGCGAGCACGTCGGCCGACGGGGCCATCTGGCTGATCAGCGGGTAGAGCACGGCGAGCCCGCCGGTGCCCGCGGCGGCGACCGCCGCCACGTTGATGAAGTCGCGCCGCCGGATCCCGTCGTCGTGAGCCGTGGCGGCCCCCGGAATCGCGTCGCCCGTCGTTTCAGCCATCAGCCGTGCCTTGCCTTCGCGAATGCGCCCGCCCGATCGAGGGGGCAACCCAAGTTGTGCCAACCGGCCGATGCGAGAACGAAGCGGGGCCCCTGTCTGCGCGGTTCACCGGGCGCGGCGAAGCGCCCCGACGGTGCCGGTTTGCGGCGCGCATAGACGCTGATCGGCGGGTTGCCAACCGCGATTATCCGGCGCTCCCGAGCGGCTTTCAGGCGAGGCCCACGAGCGATAGCTGGCGGCCATAAGCGGCCTCTCCGCGGTGCGTTGCGCGGCGGTAGGAGTAGAACGCCTCGGGCTCGGCGTAAGTGTCCCGCGCGAGCGTTTCGACCGTCGCGATGCCCGCGCATGCGAGCCGCGCCGCGACGTATTCGGCCAAGTCGAACTGCCAGTGCCCGGGGGCACCGGGCGCGAAGAAGCGCGCGTCTCCCGGCTCGAAGCGTTCGCGGAACGCCTGGTCCACTTCGTACGAGGCCTGCGCGATGCACGGGCCGATCGCGGCGACGATGCGCGCGCGCCGGGCCCCGAGGGCCTCCATCGCCGCGACGGTCGCCTCGATCACCCCCCCGTGGGCGCCCTTCCAGCCGGCATGCGCCGCGCCGACCACCCCGGCGTCGGCCTCGGCCAGCAGCACCGGGGCGCAGTCCGCGGTCAGCACGCCGATGAGCACCCCGGGCCGGGCGGTGACCAGCGCATCGGCCGCGGGGCGATCGCCGTCGCCCCACGGTTCGGTTACCGTGACAACGTCCGCCGAGTGCACCTGGTGCAGGCCGACCAGCACCGCCCCCGCAAGCACCGCTTCGGCGGCGCGCCGGCGGTTCTCCGCCACCGCCGCCGGATCGTCGCCCGCACCGAAGCCGCAGTTGAGGCTGGCGACCGGCGGCTGCGAGACGCCCCCGCGTCGGGTCATGAACCCGTGCGGGACCCCCGCCAGCGCGCCCGCCCTGAGCGGCTCAACCAAGGCTGCGGCTCACCTGCTCCGAGACGTCGCGCGACAGCCCCGGGTGCGCGGCGATCCGTTCGAGCTCGCCGCGCATCAGGCCGGCGCGCACCGGTTCGATCCGCCGCCAGCGCCCGAGCGGGGGGACGAAGCGCGCGGCGGTCTGCGGGTTGAGCGGATCGAGCGCGAGAATGAGGTCGGCGATCATCCGATAGCCTTCGCCGCTCGCGGCGTGGAAGCCCGCGGCCGTCCCGGTGAACGCCATGTAGAGGCTGCGCACGCGGTTGGGGTTGCGCAGGGTGAAGTCGGGATGGCTCGCAAGCGCCTTGACGTGCTCGAGCACCTGCGGGTGCAGCGAGCCCGCCTGGAGGCTGAACCACTTGTCGATGACCAGCGCGTTGCCGCGGTAGCGGTTGTAGAAATCGAGCAGCTTGTGCGTCCGCTCGGGGCCGGCGAGCCCGGTCAGCACCATCAGCGCGCCCTGGCGGTCGGTCATCGTCTCGGCCGTGTCGTATTGCGCGGCGGCGAGCTCGGCGGCGCGCGCGGGGTTGCCGGCGGCGAGGAACACCAGCGCCTGGGTCTTGACCTTGCGCGCGCCGCGCGCGGCGGCGTCCATCCCGCTCGAACGATCGGACGCCCGCCGGTGCAGCGCGAGAAGGTCGTCCTCCAGCGCCCGCCCGAGCCAGGCCTTGAGCCCCTCGCGCTCGGCGTGGATCGCTGCCGGGTCCGCGACCAGCAGCTGTTCGGCGATATAGCTCGGGCTCGGCAGCATCATCAGCTCGCCGCGCATGCTGTCGTCGAGCTGCGGGTCGGCGATGACGGCGCCGAGCGCGCCGCCGATCGCCTCGCGCGCCGCGTCGCGCGCCGCCGGGGCGAGGCCGCCGCCGACCGCGGCGACGAGATGGCGGACGATCAGCTCCTGCATCGCTTCGTAGCGGGCGAACGCATCGTCGTCATGCGCCGCGAGGAACACCAGGTCCTCGCTCGCCACCTCGCGCTCGATCGCCACCGGCGCCGAGAAGCCGCGGTTGATCGACAGCACCGGCGGCTCGGCGAAGCCGTCGAACGCCAGGCTGGTCTCGGCGCCGTCGAGCACGACCAGCCGCTCGCCGCGATGGGTGCCGGTGGCGCGGTCGAACAGCGCCAGCCTGAGGGGGATCGGCATCGGCTGCTTGTCGGGCTGGCCGGGCGTGGGCGGGACCGTCTGGCGCAAGGTCAGCGTCGCGGTCTCGCCCGCGTGCGACAGCTCGGCCTCGACCTTCGGCGTGCCGGCTTGCGAATACCACAGCCGGAAGCGGCCGAGGTCGAGCCCCGCGCCGTCCTCGATCGCGCGGACAAAGTCCTCGCAAGTCGCCGCCTCGCCGTCGTGCCGCGCGAAGTAGAGGTCGGTCCCGCGCCGGAAGCGCTCGGGCCCCGCCATCGTGCGCATCATGCGGATGACCTCGGCGCCCTTGTTGTAGATCGTCGAGGTATAGAAGTTCGAGATCTCGCGGAAGCTGTCGGGCCGGATCGGGTGCGCCAGCGGGCCCGAATCCTCGGGGAACTGGACGCTCCGCAGCAGCCGCACGTCCTCGATCCGCTTGACCGCCGCGCCTTGCATATCCTCGCTGAACAGCTGGTCGCGCAGGACGGTGAAGCCTTCCTTGAGGCTGAGCTGGAACCAGTCGCGGCAGGTCACCCGGTTGCCCGACCAGTTGTGGAAGTACTCGTGCGCGATCACCCCCTCGACGGCGTCGTAGTCGCCGTCGGTGGCGGTCTCCGGGTCGGCGAGAACATACTTGGTGTTGAAGACGTTGAGCCCCTTGTTCTCCATCGCCCCCATGTTGAAATCCGACACCGCGACGATGTTGAATCGGTCGAGATCGTACTCGCGGCCGAAGACAAGTTTAATTTGGCTACAGCCAAATCCATATCCATTGACAATCCTAACTCAATTGCTTTTTTGAAAAATTTCTCAGATTGATTGATATTTTAGAATTTAATGAAGCTAAAACTGGTTTTGAAATGATTTTAGGCGATGGCCGAAAA
>JBGSBH010000201.1:0-4236 GCA_041730635.1 Cypionkella sp. | reverse complement strand
CCGACTGGGTGCTCGCCCGCGACGAGATGGCCGCGCGCGCCCGCGCGGTCGAGGCCCGGCTGTCGGACGCGCTGCACGCGCGGCTGACCGAGCGCTTCGTCAACCGCCGCACCGCGATCCTGATGAAGAGCGTCGGCCTCGACCCCGCGCTGCTGCCGGTTGCTCTGGCGGACGATGGCGTCGTGACGGTCGAGGGCGAGCCGATCGGCCATCTCGAGGCGTTCCGCTTCGTCGTCGATCACCGGGCGAGCCACGCCGACCGGCGCATGCTGCTCGCCGCGGCCGAGCGCGCGCTCCCGCGCCTGCTCGGCGAGCGGGCGCGCCGCCTTGCTGCCGCGCCCGCCCAACTCACGCTTCACGAGGGGACGGTGTGCTGGAACGGCACCGCGCTGGCGACGCTCGAGCGCGCCGCGGCCTCCGACCGGTTCAAACTCGCGCCGACGCGCGAACTCGCCGCGCTGCCCGAGGCTGATCGGCGCGCGCTGCTGACGGCGATCGAGACGTGGCTCACCCCCCGGCTGGCGCCGCTCGCGCCGCTGGTCACGCTCGAAGCGGCCGCGCGCGATCCCGCCGCCGGGAGCGAGGCGCGGGCGCTGCTGCTGGCGCTCGTCGGCGGCCACGGGGTCATCCCGCGCGACAAGGCGGGGATCGAGCATCTGCCGCGCGAGCTGCGGCCCTTCCTGCGCCGCCTTGGCGTCGTCATCGGCGCGCTCGACGTGTTCGCGCCGGCGCTGCTGAAGCCCGCGGCCCGCCGGGCGCTGCACGACAGCGGGATCGACCTCCGGCCGCTTGCCGCCGCCATGCCGCCGGTGATCGTCGCCGCGCGGCGGCTGCCCGCCGGCTATCGCCCCGCCGGAAGCCAGGCGGTGCGGGTCGATATCGGCGACAAGCTGGTGCGCGCCGCGCACGAGGCGCGCGCGAAGGCGGGCGGCCGGCACTTCGCGCTCGATCCCGCGCTGGCCGTCTCGACCGGGCTCCGGGCGGAGAGCTGGGCCCGCCTGCTCGGCGCCGCGGGCTTCAGGGTCCAGCGCGCCCACCCGCTCGGCGCCGGCATGCACGGGCCACCGGCGCCCGACCGCTGGAGCTGGCGCCCGGCGCGGCGGGAGCCCTCGCCCGAGCGGCCCCCGGTGCGCGAAGGGGCGGCGTTCGCCGCGCTCGCCGGGCTGGTGCTGCAGTGAGGATCGACAAGCTCTTGTGGCAGCTCCGCTTTGCCAAGACCCGCGGCCTCGCGCAGGCGCTGGTCGCCGGCGGCCACGTCCGCCGCAACGGCGAGCGGGTGCTGCGCGCCAGTGCGAACGTCGGCGCGGGCGACGTTCTGACGCTCCCGCTGCCGGGCGGGGTGCGGGTCGTCGAGGTGCTCGCGCTGCCCCTCCGGCGCGGTCCCGCGGCCGAGGCGCAGGCGTGTTACCGCGCGCTTGACCCAAGCGCGATTCGCGCCATAGCACCCGGCGAGACGCCAACGCCTGAGAGGGGCCCGCCGCAATGACCTACGTCGTCACCGACGCCTGCATCAAGTGCAAGTACACCGATTGCGTCGAGGTCTGCCCGGTCGATTGCTTCTACGAAGGCGAGACGATGCTGGTGATCAATCCCAGCGAGTGCATCGACTGCGGCGTGTGCGAGCCGGAGTGCCCGGCCGAAGCGATCCTTCCGGATACCGAGGACGGGCTCGAGCGGTGGCTCGAACTCAACACCAAGTTCTCCGCCGAATGGCCGAACATCACCCAGAAGAAGGATCCGCCGGCCGACGCCGACGAGCACAAGGGGGAAGAGGGCAAGTACGACAAGTACTTCACCCCTGAACCCGGCGAAGGCGACTGAATTCGGCCGCTTCGAAGGGACCAGGTCTCTTCTCGCTCCGCGCCATTCCGCGCAGGGTGGAATTTTTGTTGCAATCGCGTTATATAATCCGCCGAACGCCGCGTTGAGCGATTCAGCCGCGGCGTCCGAACGAGCAGAAAGGCGCGGCAACCAGCAACAGCAAGCGCGGTTCGCGGCCAGGCAGCAGCCTCGGCCGGCGAGAAGCACGACGCCGTTGCAATGCTCCCGCGCCCCGCGAAAGGACGATTGATGGCTTCCCAGGCCCCCGCTTTCGATGTCGGCGATTACGTTGTCTACCCCAAGCACGGCGTCGGCCGTGTGGTCGAGCTGCAGCGCGAGGAGATCGCCGGAATGCAGCTCGAGCTCTATGTCCTGCGCTTCGAGAAAGAGCGGATGACGCTCCGCGTGCCGATGAACAAGATCGAATCGATCGGCATGCGCAAGCTGTCGAGCGACAAGACCCTGAAGGAAGCGATGGAAACGCTGAAGGGCAAGCCCAAGGTCAAGCGCACGATGTGGAGCCGCCGCGCGCAGGAATACGAAGCGAAGATCAACTCGGGCGACCTGGTCTCGATCGCCGAGGTGACCCGCGACCTGTTCCGCCCGGAGGATCAGCCCGAACAGTCGTACTCCGAACGGCAGATCTTCGAGGCCGCCTCCAGCCGGCTCGCGCGCGAGCTCGCGGCGATGGAGAAGACCGACGAGCCGACCGCGCTCGGCAAGATCCTCGGCGTGCTGCGCGAGCACGCGCCGCAGTACTACGAGAACAGCGAAAGCGACTGACGAGGCGGCAGGCACGCCACGCGGGCGCCTCTCCTCGCGAAGGGGCGCACCGCTCTGCCGTCTCCTCCCGGCGAGCGGCAGGCGAGCGCCATCACCGACGCGCTCGCCCGGGCAGCAAACCGATTGCTTTCCTGCCGCTGCTGTATTAGATTGCTAATACACAGGTGGGAGGAAAACATGGTGCTTCGTTTGCTCAAGGGCTTTGCCCCCATTGCTGCGCTCGGGGCGGCGCTCCTCGCCGCGGGGTGCGACGCGAACATCACGATCAACGGCGACGAGGGCGTGCCGCTGTCCGAGCTTCGGACCGCAGGCGAGACCCCGACCCAGATCGTGCTCGCCGGCCCCGACTCGGTGGTGGTCGAACGCGGCGAGGCGCTGAAGATCGAGACCAGCGGCGATCCCGCGGCCGTCGCCGCGCTGCGCTTCTCGCTGAAGAACGACACTCTGGCGATCTCGCGGGCCAAGGGCGAAGTGGAAGGGGACGGAACCGCCCGCGTCGCGGTTACCCTGCCCATGCTCGAAAAGATCGTCGTGGCGGGCTCGGGCACGCTCGAAGCGCCGGGGCTTGCCGATCAGGCCGAGGTGACCATTGCGGGTAGCGGCACCGCGGTGACTCGCGCGATCGACGCGCAGTCGCTCGCGGTTACCGTCGCCGGCTCGGGCACCTACCGCGCTTCCGGACGCACGCCGAAGCTCGACCTGACGATTGCCGGCTCGGGCACCGCCGATATGAGCGGGCTCCACGCCGACGCCGCCGAAGTGACCGTTGCCGGCTCGGGCAATGCCCGCTTCGCATCGGACGGGACGGTCGAGGCCGTGGTGATGGGCTCGGGCGACGTTACGGTCGCGGGCCGCGCGAAATGCACGATCAAGTCGATGGGCTCGGGCTCGCTGCGCTGCGCGGCCGGAACCCCCGCCGCGGGCGCGAGCGATCCCCCGGCGTCTGGCACGCCGAGCGCGCCGCGCGAATAATTCATCGCTCCGCAACGCCGGACCGCCTAGACGCCGCGTTCCGACTTGCCCGAAAGGATGGCGCGATGCGCGGCCTCGTTCTCCTGCCCCTGCTCGCGCTGAGCCTGTCCGGCTGCCTCGCCAGGACCGCGCTCGACGTCGCCACCGCACCGGTGCGCGCGGCTTCGAAGGCGGTCGACCTCGCCACCACCAGCCAGTCCGAAGCCGACGAGAAGCGCGGCCGCGAGATCCGCAAGCGCGAGGAACGGCTCGGCCGGCTCGAGCGCAAGCTCGCCAGGCTGCAGAAGCAGTGCATCGACGGCAACCGCCAGGCCTGCGACGAGGCGGCGAGCGTCAACGCCGAGATGCGCGTGCTGCTGCCGGGGATCCCGGTCGAGCCCGACCGCTAGGCGGCGGCGCGGCGCAGCCGGTCGTTGATCGCGCGGCCGATGCCCTCGCCGGGCACCGGGGCCACCGCCACCCGCGGCCGGTCCGACGCGGCGGCGCGGTGCAGGCAGGCGTAGAGCCGGGCCGCGGCCGCGGCGAGGTCGCCGCTCGCGGACAGGGTGCAATCTCCCGCGACAGGGCCGAAGCCGATCAGGAATTCGTCGTCGCGTGCGGATAGCGCATCGAGCCGGAGCGGCTTGCCCGGCGAGTAGTGCTGCGCGAGCTGCCCCGGGG
>JBGSBH010000200.1:0-4273 GCA_041730635.1 Cypionkella sp. | reverse complement strand
TCGGGCTTGGCGAACAGCCGGGTCTCGAAATCGAGGCCCGGCGACAGGTCGTGAAACGCATGCGTGGGCCGCGCGAAGCAGTAGATGCAACCGTGCTCGCACCCGCGATAGGCGTTGATCGAGCGGTCGAAGGCGATGTCGGGGGAAGTGTTGAAGCTGAGGATCGTCCGCGGATGCTCCTCGGTCACCGTGGTGCGCAGCTTGATCGGCGGTCCATCGAGCCGTTCGACGTAGTCGCGCCAGTCGCCATCCGCTTCACGCGTGGCGAGCCCGAACCGCGTCGACACCGGCGCCCCTTGAGCGCCGCGACCTTCGACTGCGGGTTCGAGTCGGCGTTGCATTGCCGGAACATAGCAGGAACAAGCAGCCCGCCTCAACGCTGTTCCGTGGGGTGCCCCCTATTTCGCCGACAGGCGGATCGCGCCGCTGCCGGCGAGTTCCGGGAATGTCGGCCACATCCCCTGCGCCAGGGCCTTGCGGCTGTCGCTCGCGCCCCCGGCCTGGCGCTCGTACATCCAGTAGTTGCGCATCACGATCGCGACGTAGCCGCGGGTTTCCCAATAGGGGATGCTTTCCATGTACAGCAGCGGATCGCCCTGGTCGCGGATCTCGCCGTTCCAGCGCGCAATGGGGGTAAGGCCGGCGTTGTAGGCGGCCATGATCTTGGGCAGCAGCCCGCGGGTCGCGCCGCTATCGCGCAGCATCGCGAGATGACGCTGGCCGAACGCCAGGTTGACTTCCGGCCGGTTGAGGTCGCTTGCCGAGCCGCTGTAGCCGAGCCGGCCCGAATGGTCCTTCGCGGCCGCCGGCATGATCTGCATCAGCCCGCGCGCGCCCGTCGGGCTGACGGCGTTGGCCTCGAACCGCGATTCCTGCAGCGCGTGCGCGAAGGCCAGCGCCGGATCGACCTGCCACCCGTCAGCCGGTTGCCAGCGCGGCGCGGGGAAGCGCAGCGCCGGCTCGGCACGCGCGCCGCGCGGGGCATAGGCGGCCATCCACAACTGGGTAGAGGGCAGGCCAAGCTCGCGCGCGAGGCGGCCGAGCGCGTCGTACTCGCCGGCCGGGCCGATCTTGGCCTCGTGCCGCAGAACCTCGTCGGCGAGCGCGTCCCGGCCGATCTCCGCCAGCGCCACCGCGGCGCGCACGTTGGGCCGGTCGCGCAGCCGTTGCCAGTCGGCGAGGTCGAAATCGGGGGTGCGCTTGCCGCCGGGGAGCTCCTGCCCGAGCGCCTCGCGCGCGAGCATGCCGTAAAGCGTCTCGTCGAGCCGCGCCGCGCCGCGCAGTTGCTCGGCGGCCTTTTCGGGCTGGCGGCAGCGCACGCTGGCGCGGCTCGCCCAGTAGTAACCGGCGGCGCTCAGCTCCGGATTCTGCGCCGACAGCGCCGTGCGCTGGAAGGCCTCGGCCGCGCCGGCGCAGTCGTCGAGCCGCCAGGCGGCGAGGCCCGCGGTCCAGTCGCCTTCGCCGACCCACGCGCCGCTGCCGCCCTCGCGCACCGTGTTGGCGAGTGCCAGCGCCGCGGCGTCCTGGTTCTCGATGTAATAGCTCCACGCGACCCGCTGTCGCCATTCGGCGCGCGCCTCGCGCGACAGCCCGGCGTCGACCCCGTCGAGCAGGATCCGCGCGCCGTCGGGATCGTCGGCCTTGATCCGCTCGAGGATCGCCGCCTTGACCGAGGCCGGCATCGTTCCGTCCTCGACGGCGCGGGGCAATGTGCGGCGGGTGATCCCCGGCTGGGCGACCAGCCGCTGCTCACCGGGGAGCGACGGGATAGCGGCGAGACCGCGCTTTTGCCCGAGGGCGGCGACCCGCGCCGCCTGCGGCAGCTCGGACCCTTGCGCCAGCCACGCCTCGATCGCCGGCAGCTCCACTTTCGGGCTCCCCGCGTCGAGGAAGTACTGCGCGCGGGCGACCGGGTGAAGGGGGCCGTCGGGCCGCTCGGCGAACAGCGCCTCGACCCGCGTCCAGTCCTTGGCGTCGAGCGCTGCGAACAGCGAGCGGTACCAATCGCGCTCGGCGCGGTTGAGGAGCTCGGGCACGTTGGTTTTGACCGCGCGGGCGCGGAAGTATTCGGCGGCGCTGCTGGCGAGGGCCGGGGCGGGCAGCGCGCACGCGAGCGCCGCGGTCACCGTCAGTGCTAGCTTGATCCCTCGCGCCATGCTTCGCCGTCCGTCCATTCCAGCCAGCGCTCCCACAGCCGGGCCCGCGACCGCCAACTGGTGAGCAGCCGATCGAGCCCGACCTCGAAAAGCGCCGGCACCCTGCCCCCCTCATGGTTAAAGGTTCGTAAGTTTTGAGCCCCTTGCGCCGGGCCGTGCCCGCAAAGCGGCGGGATGCTGTGCCCCAGCACGAGTAACCGCTGCGGCCTCGCCAGCGCGACGTGGTGCGCGGCGAGCGTGCCCAGTCCCTCGCGCTCGAGCTCGCCCCAGTCGGGAAACGGGGTGTACCGTGGCAGCACCGCGGCGCGATAGACCTGGCCCGGCGCGAGCCCGGCGGCGCCGAGGAAGCCCGCCAGCAGCCGGCCCTGCGGCCCCGACAGCAGCGCGTCGCGGTCCTCTTCCTCGGGCATCGCCACCAGCACCATCAGCGGGGCGCCGGCCGGCCCTTCGGGAGCGATCCGCGGGGCGAGCCCGCCTGCATCGAGCGAGGGTTCGGCGAGCCACCAGCGGCGAAAGCCGTCGAGGTCGCGCGGCCAGGACTCGCGCGGCCCGCCGGCTTGCGGGGCGGGGGGCGGCGGGGGCGGGGGTGCGGCGACCCGGCGCGCGGGTTCGGCGGCGGCCGGCGTGGCCGCTTCCGGCTGGGCGAGCCAGGTCTCCGCCTGGTCGCGGAACACCGCGTCGACTCCGGCCTCGCGCCACCAGCCCAGCATGGCGGCGATCTCGGCGGAGGGGGGAAGCGGGCGCGGCACGGCATCGGGTCTTGACGCGCTGCGCCGCCGCAATCAAGCGGTTGGGGAAACTCGAACCGGAGCCTTTGGGGCCATGAGCGAACGTGAATCGATGCCGTGCGACGTGGTTATCGTCGGCGGGGGACCTGCCGGGCTCGCCGCGGCGATCCGCCTGAAGCAGCTCAACGCCGAGCTCGAGGTCGTGCTGCTCGAAAAGGGCAGCGAGATCGGCGCGCATATCCTCTCCGGTGCGGTGGTCGATCCGCGTGGCCTCGACGAGCTGCTGCCCGACTGGCGCGAGAGCTGCCCGCTGGCCGAGGTGCCCGTCACCGACAACTGGCACTGGGTGCTCTCGAAGACCGGCAAGACCAACCTGCCGCACCTGATGATGCCGCCGTTCATGTCGAACGATGGCAACTACACCGGCAGCCTCGCCAACCTCTGCCGCTGGCTCGCCGAGCAGGCCGAAGGGCTGGGGGTGATGGTATTCCCCGGCTTCCCCGCGGCCGAGGTGCTGCTCGAAGGGGACACGGTGGCCGGGGTGATCACCCAGGACATGGGCGTCGCCGCCGACGGCAGCCACAAGCCCGACTACCAGCCGGGGATGGAGATCCGCGCCAAGTACACGCTGTTCGCCGAGGGCGCGCGCGGCCACCTGACCAAGCGGATGAAGGCGAAGTACGACCTCGAGGCCGAATGCCAGCCGCAGGTCTACGGGCTCGGGGTCAAGGAAGTGTGGGACATCGATCCTGCCAAGCATGTGCCGGGTCGGGTGATCCACACGCAGGGCTGGCCGCTGTCCGAAAGCGAGAGCTGGGGCGGCGGATTCCTCTATCACCAGGCCAACAACCAGATCGCGATCGGCTTCGTCACCGCGCTCGATTACCGCAATCCGCACGTCAGCCCGTACCAGGAATTCCAGCGCTGGAAGCACCACCCGGCGATCCGCGAGTACCTCGAGGGCGGCAAGCGGGTGGCCTACGGCGCGCGGGCGATCAACGAGGGCGGCTGGCAGAGCGTGCCGCGCCTCGCCTTCCCCGGGGGCGCGCTGATCGGCTGCTCGGCGGGGTTCGTCAACGTGCCGCGGATCAAGGGCAGCCACACCGCGATCAAGAGCGGCATGCTCGCCGCCGAGGCGGTCGCCGCGGCGATCGGCCGCGGCGAGGAGAAGACCGCGCTGATGGACTACGATGCGGCGGTGCGGGACAGCTGGATCGCCAAGGAGCTGAAGCTGGTGCAGAACGCGGTGTGCTATTTTCTTTTTTAAATGGTTGGTGACTAATTACAGGAAAACGTGTTAAAGCATCGTAAATAAAAGAAGTAGAACGGTTGGTATTTTGAAAGCCTAATTGTAGCGTACCGATAGTTTTGCTCAATTGCCTTTTAAAG